>JBNKOT010000515.1:0-1969 GCA_050294855.1 Draconibacterium sp.
AACCGGTTTCTTTCGAAGTTAACAAATATCTTAAAAGTGGTTTGTTTTCTTCTTTTTGCAAAAACGGATCGTCGTCTAAAATATCGGTGGCCACATTTCTTGCCCGTTGTAAAATCTCAGCGTCTTTTCCAAGGTTGGCAATTTTCAGATCGAAACCAATTCCACTTTGTTGCGTACCTTCAATGTCGCCGGGGCCACGCAATTTCATGTCTACTTCAGCAATTTCGAAACCATCGTTGGTACGTACCATAGTTTCCAAACGTTTTTTACTTTCGCTGCTTATTTTGTACGAAGACATTAAAATGCAATACGATTGATTAGACCCTCGCCCAACTCTGCCGCGCAATTGATGTAGTTGTGAGAGTCCAAATCTTTCGGAGCTTTCGATCACCATTATGGTTGCATTTGGTACATCAACACCTACTTCGATAACCGTGGTTGCAACCATTATTTGTGTTTCGCCCTTTTTGAAAGTTTGCATGTGACTTTCTTTAATGTTCGGTTTCATTTTTCCGTGAACCATGCTCACTTTTATATCCGGAAAAGCTTCTACAATAGAACGATAACCGTCTTCCAGATTTTTATAATCCATTTTTTCCGATTCCGAAATCAAAGGATAAACGATATAAATTTGCGCACCTTTTTCGAGTTCCTGTTTCAAAAAATTATTGACCTGACTTCTGCGGTTTTCAAAAAAGTGCATGGTTTGAATGGGTTTTCTTCCGGGCGGCAATTCATCGATTACCGAAACATCCAGGTCGCCATAAACAGTCATTGCCAGCGTGCGTGGAATTGGAGTGGCGGTCATAACCAAAACATGAGGCGGTATTAAATCGTTCTTTTTCCAGAGTTTGGCCCGCTGTGCCACTCCAAAACGATGTTGTTCGTCGATTACAACCAGTCCAAGATTTTTAAAAACTACCACATCTTCAATTAAGGCGTGCGTGCCAATTAAAATTTGTATTTCTCCACTTTCGAGCGCCGCGTGTAAAACTTTGCGTTCTTTTGCTTTAGTTGATCCGGTTAAAAGTGCCACACGAATATTCATTCCCTGCAAAAATGAGGAAATCGACTGAAAATGTTGTTGTGCCAGAATTTCGGTTGGTGCCATTAAACAGCTTTGGAATCCGTTGTCCATAGCCAAAAACATGATCATCAATGCAACCAGTGTCTTTCCACTACCCACATCGCCCTGCACCAAACGGTTCATTTGTGTGTTGCGGTTTACGTCCTGCCGAATTTCTTTTATTACTTTTTTTTGTGCACCGGTTAATTCGAATGGCAAAAAATCGTTGTAAAATTTATTAAAATTATAACCTACTTTTTCAAAACGAAAACCTTTGAATTTTTCTTCTCTTTTATGTTTGAGTGCCAGTATTTTTAACTGGATAAAAAATAATTCTTCGAATTTTAAACGAAAAGTGGCTTTTTTTAAATCGAGCGTATTTTCGGGTCTATGAATGATAGTCAGCGCTTCTTCTAGCGAAATCAGTTTTAGTTGTTTTATCAGGTAATCCGGCAGCGTTTCGGGTATTTTTCCTTTGGCAAGCTGACTTAAAATAAGTTGTATTTTATTGATGTTTTTTGAATTCAGATACTTCTTTTTCATGTTTTCGGAAGTATTGTAGAATCCCTGAAAAAGGCCCGATGATTTGAGTTGTTGCTCAGCTTCGGTTTCCATGTCGGGATGTACAATGCTCATTTTTCCGGCAAAAGAAGTTGGTTTTCCGAAAACAGTATAAATTGTGTTCAGTTTCAGATTTTCTTTTTGCCATTTTATCGCCCTGAACCAAATCAATTCCACACCTCCGGTTTGGTCGTAAAATTTTGCACTCAATCGTTGTTTTGCGCCGGCGCCAATGGTTTCCATCGAACGTATTGTTCCTTTCAACTGAATGTACGGCATTTGATCGTGCATTTCGGCAACAGTATAATATTTGGTTCTGTCGATGTATTTGTATGGGTAGTA
>JBNKOT010000516.1:0-7141 GCA_050294855.1 Draconibacterium sp.
ATTAAAAAAACAGCGTGTTGAGGTGCCTGAAGCAAACTGTTTTTGGGGTTTCGATGGATACAAAAGTTTACTTGAAGTTGATTTAGATATCGTAATCCTAGCTACTCCACCGCATTTCAGACCGCAGCATTTCGATGCTTGTGTTCAGGCAAAAAAACATGTTTTTATGGAAAAACCGGTTTGTGTTGATCCGGTAGGTGCACGGCAAATTATTGCCACTTCGAAAAAAGCAGAAAACATCGGAATCACGGTAATTACCGGAACACAGCGTCGTCATCAGCGCGATTATGTAGAAACCTATAAAAAAATTGCTTCGGGAGCGATTGGCGAATTGGTAGCTGCAAAAGCCTGGTGGTTGCAAAGTCATGTTTGGTTCAGAACACGAGAAGAAGGATGGAGCGATATGGAATACATGCTTCGGAATTGGAATAATTATTGCTGGTTGTGCGGCGATCATATTTTAGATACACACGTTCATAATATAGATATTATCAATTGGTTTATGGGTAAACAACCCGAATCAGCGATCGGGTTTGGTGGTCGTGCCCGAAGAAAAACAGGGGATCAATACGACTTTTTTAGTATCGATTTTGAATTCGGGAATGGAGTTTTTTCACATAGTATGTCGCGCCAGATCGATGATAGTGCCAATACTTTGGGAGAAAGAATTATGGGAACCGAAGGTTATACGAATTGTAAAAATACCATTTACAATCTTGACGGTTCGGTAAAATGGACGTATGAATATCCTAAAAACAAAGACGGCAGATCGACAGGAGTTGTGAAAATTTCGCCATACATTCAAGAGCACATTCATTTAGTAACATCGATTAGAACTAATAAACCCGTAGTTGAAGCAGAGCGCACAGCCATTTCAACTTTAACGGCAATTATGGGAAGAACAGCTGCCTACACTGGGCAAAAAGTAACCTGGGAAGATATGTTGAATTCAACTGAAAAGTTAGGTCCAGATACTTATGAAATGGGTCCGGTAAACATGGAATTTCCGGTGCCAGTTCCGGGTTCGCAGCATAAAGCATAAAAATAAAACAGAATGATATCAGTAGTAATTCCTCTATTAAACGAAAGCAATCTGGTGACTCGCTTGGTTGAAGAAGTGTTTTTTCATCTTCAAAAAATCGGTGAGAAATTTGAGATTGTTTGCGTCGACGATGGAAGTAAGGATACTACACTCGAAAAGTTACTTGAATTTCGAACAACACATAAAGAGCTAAAAGTTGTTACTTTGTCGCGGAATTTTGGATTGCAAGCGGCAATTACTGCAGGTCTGGAATATGCCACCGGAGAATTTGTGGTAATTATGGACGGCGATTTTCAAGATCCTCCGGAATTAATTCCAACACTTGTCGAAGCGATTAAAAAATCGAATGCTGATATTGTAACTGCAATTCGTAAACAAAGAAACGAAAAAGTCGGGCGAAGAATATACATCAATATTTTCCACCGGATTTTTAGCAGTATCACCGAGGGACAACAAGTTGCTAATGCCGGTAACTTTTGCATTTTTAATAAAAAGGCACACCAGGCCATTTTAAGTTTCACCGAAAAAAACAGGTATCTGCCGGGTATCCGGAATTTTATCGGCTTTAAACATGAATTTATAAAATTCGATCGTCCTGAGCGTTTAATAGGTGAAGCAAAAATGAGTAAACAAAAATTATTTGCCATGGCTGCCGATGCCATTTATTCGTTTTCGAAATGGCCGATTAAAGCCTGTTTGTTTATTGGCTTGTTTGGCGTTTTAATTTTTTTAGTCGCCATTGTTTATACCCTGGTTTCGAAACAGCTGGGTTTTGCGCCTATAGGTTGGTCATCGATGTTTCTGGCTATCTGTTTTTTTGGCTCGGTCCAACTCACCTTTTTAGGATTAATTGGAGAGTACGTTTACCGGATTTTTAAAGAAGTACAAAATCGTCCGCTTTATTTTGTAGAAGATATTTATGAATAAAACAGTTCACATATTTACCGCTCGAAATGCATTTTTTGCAAGCCTGTTTTTGGCTGCAGCTATTTTGCTGTTTCTCGCTCCCAAAGCGGCTGTAAATGTTGATGAACAGTTACATTATCCACATGCAAAAAAAGTGGTGAACTGGTATTCTACCGGTGGCGAAGATACTTCCAGCCTCGAAACTCCACAAAGCAATTTAAAATATTACGGCCAGTCGGTCGATAATTTTACAGCACTCGTAAATCGTGTTTTTACTATTGAAAACGAATTCTTAACCCGTCATTTTACCGGTGCTTTCTTTTTTCTGCTTTTATTGTTTTTTGCCGGAATGATGGCTTTTGAAATCTCAGGATCTTTTTGGGTGTCAGTGTTAACCGTTCTTTCGATGTTCGCAGCTCCTCGTTTACTGGGGCAGGCTTTTGGAAATTTGAAAGATATTCCTTTTGCAGCTGGTTACTCAGCGGGAATTTACTTGATCATCAGGTTTATAAAAGAGTTACCAAAAGTGAAATGGTCGACTGCATTATCGCTGGCTTTTGTGATCGCTTTTACTAATTCTGTAAGAATCGGTGGATTGATTCTTTTTGCATACCTCGGCCTTGCAATGGTCGTTTATTTTATATCGAAGCCTTTTATACTTAAATATGTAGTTACAACTAAACTTTGTCTTGTAAGGATTGTGGGGCAGGGACTGGTAATCTTAATGCTAGGATATTTTGCTGGATTACTTTTTTGGCCCTATGCCTTGCGAGATGTGTTCCAGCATCCTCTGGAGAGTTTACTTTTAATGGAACATTACAAAGTTGGCATCCGACAAATTTTTAATGGAGAGTTAGTCTGGAGTACTCAACTTCCGTGGTATTATTTGCCAAAATGGATTTTAATCTCAACACCGGAATATTTATTTCTGGGGTTTTTAATATGTACCGTATCTTTAATTAGATATTTACCTAAACCAGTTAAAAGCAAACAACTCTTTTTAGAGTTGTTTGTCTTTTTTACACTCTTTTTTCCAATTGTGTACGTGTTGATTATCGACGCGAATTTGTACAGTGGTGTTCGGCAGTTGTTATTTGTTTTGCCGTTGCTGGCTGTTTTATCTTCGGTTGGTATTTATCGTTTTTGGAATATGGATTTAAAAAAACCGATCAGAATTGCTGTTGGAGCAGTTTTTTTTGTGTTGATGCTATTGCCCCTTAAACACGAAGCCGAAACTTTTCCGGTTGATTACGTTTATTTTAATGTAATCTCGGGAGGCAACAAAAATGCCTGGTCGGAATTTGAGTACGACTATTATTTTCATGCGATAAAAAAATCTTCAGAATATTTGGTGGAATTAGTTGATGAGAACGATGTTGTTGTTGCGTCAAATTGTAACTTATCCAATTATTTCGAAAAACTTTCGAACATCGAATACACTTACACGCGTTATTTGGAAAGAAGTTCGGTGGATTGGGATTATGGATTATTCGGTATCAATTACATTCATCCGTATCAGCTGAAAAATAATACATGGCAATCGAGCGAAATCATAAAAACATTCTATCAGAAAGGAAATCCGGTAGCGGTTCTTTTAAAGCGAAAAGACAAAAATGATTTCAATGGAATTCAGGATATAAAAACGCACAATGTTAAGAATGCTGAATCAAAGCTTAAGGTGGCCATACAAAACGATGCAAATAATGTTTGGTTATTTGTAAATTTGGCGAAACTTTGTTTTATAAAAAAGGAGTTTTCGGAATTCGACGGATTCATAAAAAAGGGTTTTGAAATTCATCCGTATTACGAACCTTTGTATTTATTACAGGCACAAAAGTTTTTTAATGATGCGAAATACGAACAATCGATGGAAACATTAAACGAGTTATTCGCCATCAATCCACATTATAAAAATGCCACGCCGCTATTAAATCTGGTTAAAAGTAAATTGAATTATTAACTAAAATAAAATAAGATGAAAGCAGTAAAAAGAATTTTTGCACTATTAATGATCAGCATTATGAGTTTGCCATTTACTGTAATGGCGCAAGACGAAGGAACATACATCGATAATTTAGGTGTACAAGACAGCTCGTATATGCAACAAGATGTAGTAGCAGGAGCAGAACAGTCTGGCTCGAACACAACCGTATTAATTATTGTTGCCGTTGTAGTAATTGCTGCCGGTGTATTTTTCTTTTTGAAGAAGAAGAAAAAATAGCCGATAAGAATTTAAAATCGACCTGTCTTGCAAAAGGCAGGTTTTTTTATGTTCATTTTTAATATTAAACTCAGAAAAAAGAGCATAAAAAAAAGGCAGCTTCTACAAGCTGCCTCAAAGCCATGAAAACAATTAAACAATGTTCAGAAAACAGAAAACTAGAAACAATTAAATAGTCATAATATCTTTTTCCTTAGCTTCCACTAAGATTTCTACCTTTTTACCAAAATCATCAGTAAGTTTTTGCACTTCTCCTTCTGCATCTTTTTCTGCATCTTCAGATAAACCATCTTTTTGCAGCTTTTTCAGACTGTCGTTAGCATCTTTTCTTGCGGTACGAATACTAACTTTTGCATGCTCCCCCTCCTGATGAACTTGTTTTACCAAGTCTCTTCTTCGTTCTTCAGTTAACACCGGTATATTTATCCTGATGATCTCACCATTATTATCGGGATTAAAACCCAAATTTGCATTCATAATGGCTTTTTCAATAGCAGGAATCAAACTTTTTTCCCAAGGTTGCACAGCAATTGTTCTTGCATCGGGTGTACTCACATTCGAAACCTGGCTCAAAGGTGCCATACTCCCATAATATTCAACCAAAACGCTGTCTAACATGGATGGTGATGCTTTTCCTGCCCGGATGTGAATTAGTTCTTTGTCGAGATGTTCCAACGCGGAACCCATCTTCTCCTCACAATGTTCTAATACGAAATCCACTTCTTCTTGCATTACCTAAGCCTGTTTTACCAACTGTCAACTGTTAGCAAATATAGAAAAAATTTAAATAAATGGAATTCATTCTTGGGAAATTTACGAATTCTGTTGAAAAAAAATCAGTTATGCACAATAGTTCCAATACTTTCTCCATTTATAACTTTCTGTAAATTACCGGGTTTATCCATATTGAATACCAGAATCGGCAAATTATTTTCTTTGCAAAGCGTTGTGGCAGTCAAATCCATTATTTTAAGGTTTTTATTGTAGATTTCGTCAAAACTAATTTTTTCGAACTTGGTTGCAGCAGGATCTTTTTCCGGATCGGCAGTATAAACCCCATCAACGCGGGTTCCTTTTAGCATGATTTCTGCTTCAATTTCGATTCCGCGAAGTGCACTCGCGGTGTCGGTTGTAAAATACGGATTTCCTGTTCCTCCGGAGATTATAACAACCGTATCGTTCTCCAAAGCTTCAATGGCTTTTTCTTTAGCGTAGAATTCGCCAACAGGTTCCATTCTGATCGAAGTAAAAACTTTAGTTTTTGTTCCAGCAGCCTGCAATGCCGAATTTAACGCCAGGCTGTTAATAACGGTGGCAAGCATTCCCATCTGATCTCCTTTTACCCGATCGAAACCTTTGGTAGCACCGCTCAAACCACGGAATATGTTTCCGCCGCCAATCACAATTCCTACCTGAACTCTATCCTTTACCAAATTCGAAATTTGTTCGGCATATTCGTTTAAACGTTTGGTATCAATTCCATAGTTTTGTTCACCCATCAACGACTCGCCGCTTAATTTTAAAAGAATTCGTTTGTATTTAACCATTGTATTTATTTTATGTGAAGAGCTACAAATATAAAACAGTTTTATAAAAAAAAGAGCCACCCAAATTAATGGATAGCTCTTTTCTATATTATCGTTTTTCAATTATGCGTTCAATGTATAACGGTCGAATGCAGTAACTGTAAGTTCAGCATCGTTTTGTTTCAAGAAATCTTTGATTTTGATCTTGCTGTCTTTCACATAAGCTTGGTTTAACAACGTTACTTCGCTGTACCACTTATTTAAAGAACCTTGAGCAATTTTATCAAGCATTGCTTCCGGTTTTCCTTCCTGGCGGAATTTTTCTTTAGCAATTTCGATTTCTTTATCGACAACTTCCTGTGGAATTGCATCTTTATCGATTGCAACAGGAGCCATGGCTGCAACCTGCATAGCAACATCTTTCGATACTTCTACAGCTACTTCAGCTTTGTTGAAACCAACAAGCGTTGCCAGTTTATTTCCTGGATGAATGTATCCGGTTACTGTTTCGGCAGCAAAACTTTTGTAGTACGATAACTCTAGTTTTTCACCAATTACACCAGTTTGCTCAGTAACTTGTGCATCAACAGTTCTTCCGTTTAAGTCCAGGGCTTTCAGATCTTCCAGTGTAGCTGCTTTGTTAGCCAAAGCTACCTGAAGAATACTGTCGGCAAAAGCAACGAAATTATCGTTTTTTGCTACAAAGTCGGTTTCACAGTTGAGAACAACCATGGCACCAAACTTATTGTCTGCAGTGGTTTTTGCTAAAACTGCACCTTCAGAAGCTTCTCTGTCGGCACGTTTGTTGGCAATAAGTTTACCTTTTTCGCGGATTATTTCAAGAGCTCTGTCGAAGTTTCCGTCAGCGTCTTTCAGGGCATTTTTACAATCCATCATCCCTGCACCTGTTACTTTACGTAATTTTACTACGTCTGCTGTTGTAAAAGACATTATGAAATCTTATTTTATTTGTTTTATAAAACCGTTTTTATTTATTCTTCTTCCTCTGTTGATTTTGCGGCTTTTGCTGCTTTCGCATCTTCCTTAGCTTTTGCTTTGGCTTTTTTGCTTGCTGCTGCATCCGAATCTTCTTTATCTTTCTCCATTTTGCGTTCGTTCAATCCTTCAGCAATTGCATCGGTCATAATACCTACAATTAGTTTAATAGATTGAGAAGCATCGTCGTTTGCCGGAATTACAAAATCTATATCCTCTGGATTCGAGTTTGTATCAACCATTGCAAAAACGGGTATTCCTAAACGTTTGGCTTCGCGAACCGCAATTTTTTCTTTCAAAACGTCTACTACAAAAAGAGCGGCTGGCAAACGGGTTAAATCTGAGATACTACCCAATATTTTTTCGAGTTTGGCACGTTGTCTGGTAATTTGTAATTTCTCTCTTTTCGAAAGATTATCCCAACTTGGCTCTTTTGCCATTTTATCGATC
>JBNKOT010000517.1:0-2846 GCA_050294855.1 Draconibacterium sp.
GCCGGATTGCAAAAACCCAGATCATTTTAATCGATTTACGCACACCCGAAGAATACGAAGCGGCACATCTGGAAAATGCAAAAATAATTGATTTTAAATCCGAAGACTTTGAAGATGAAATCACAAAACTGCCAAAAGATATACCGCTTTGCATCTATTGTCGATCGGGGCACCGAAGTGGGCAAACCATGAAAATTCTCAAAGAGGAAGGATTTATAAAGGTCTACAATTTAAAAGGTGGAATAAATGCCTGGCTCGAAAAAGGATTGAAAACCGTACAATAAACATCTTTAAAATATTTATATTTTAAAGCAACGAAGATAAAAAGAGTATAACTATTCTGGTTCTTGCGGTGTATTCAATCGTTCGATGCCAAAACAAGAGTCGTTCGAAGTAAGTGCAGAAGAAATAAACGAGCACGAACATTCATCGGAAGAACACGGAGCATACAATTAATTTTCGGGAGGATACATGTCGGAGTCGGTGGTCGGCGAGTCGCTTAGCGGTGTTACCGTTTGAATGTCGATTCCGCTTTGGGAGAACAAAAAATAATAGAAAATAGAACTGAAATCCGGTATCGAAAGTTGCGTTTTTTTACTCATGCCCGGAACTTAGGGCTCAAAGCTAATTTTAATACAACTTTAAAGGCTGCCCTACTCTCAAAACCGAGTTTTCGGTAATTTTATTTAATCTACAAATTTGGTTGATCGACATTTTATATCGCCTCGAAATCCGCCACAACGAATCGCCCGATCGTACCGCATAATACTGAGGAATTGCCACATTAACCGAATATCCTTTGGGAAGTAAACGACGCTGCAATTCAGCCAGACTCTTAATACTTTCCACATCTTCTCTGATTTCATCCGAAGAAAAATCATAAACCAGTTCGGGATCGAATGGATGGTTTTTCTCCCTGATTTCAAAGTGCAAATGACTTCCGGTTGCTCGCCCTGTACTTCCTGCCAATCCAAGAGCTTCTCCCTTTTTTATCCAACTTCCCGCACGAATCAGGTATTTAGAAAGATGTCCGTAATAGGTTTTTATATCTTTTTCGTGCTGAATAACGATCAGGTTTCCAAAACCACGTTCATACCCCGACTTAAGAATCTGCCCGTCGAAAGCGGCATAAATTGTATCACCGGTAGCACTACGAATATCCAGACCATAATGCATTCGACCGTGACGTGGACCAAAACGGCTGATAATTGTATTTCGAACCGGAAATCCAAACTTTGAAAGCATAATTCCGGTCGTCGAACTAATCTCGTAACTCGCACTCGAAAGATTAATGCCACTGTTTTCTACTTCTGCAAGTGTTAGTCCATTAACTTCTCCCGGCACTATCACCAGCGAATCGACATTAATATACTGAGCAACTGATAATTTAACACTCAGAATCAAAACAAAAACAATCAAGATAAAACTCCTCATTCCATTCAATTAAAAACAAAAATGCAATGGTAATAAAATTTTGACTTTTATTCAGCACAAAACAATTTCGAATCTGCCTTCAACTTATTTCTATGAGTTAAACCGGTAATTTTTTCCAGACAGCAACAAATAAAAGGATCCATCCGGCGATAAAACTAAGTCCACCAAGCGGAGTAATTGCACCCAACCATTTAATTCCCGAAATCGCCATTACATACAAACTTCCAGAAAACAAAATAATTCCTAGTGTAAGAAAAAAAGCCGACCAATTTAATAATCCCGACGGCATCGAAACAGAAAGTACTCCAATGATTAACAGGCCCAATGCATGATAAAAATGGTACTCAACACCAGTTTTATATACTTGCATCATTTCGTTCGACAGGTGTGATTTTAAACCGTGTGCGCCAAATGCACCGATAATTACAGCCAAGGCCAAAACTACCGAAGCAGTTAGAAGTATAATTTTACTCATATCAATTTTTCTTTATTCTTACAAGAATAACAAAGAATCCGGAAAAAAGATTTCACAAAAAACAGGATACCAAAGGACAGCACAAGTCAATCGCTTTTGTTAATTTGCAGCATAAATTAAATAAAATGACGACAGCGATCAATAAAAGTATATTTGCCGATTTCCCGGAAACGCAGGAATTATTGAATTGGCACAAAAATCAGGCGAAACAAACAACGCCAAACATTAACGGACACATTCACACGCCGCATTCTTTTAGTGCATTCTCAAGCATTGAACAAGCTTTTGAATTGGCAAAAAATGAAGGTGTTTCGGTATTGGGAATCAATGATTTTTATACCACCGACGGCTACAACGAATTTGCTGAATTAGCAGTTAAAAATAAAGTTTTTCCGTTGTTCAACATCGAATTTATGGGATTACAAAACGACTTGCAAAAAGCCGGAATTCGTGTAAACGATCCGAGTAATCCGGGAAGAACTTATTTTAGCGGGAAAGGACTTTGTCAGCCTGCAAAAATGAGTCCGAAATCGGCGCAAAAAATTGAAGCTCTTCAGAAAGAAAGCAATCGTCAGACCTTCGAAATGGTGGCGAAACTCAATGCTTTTTTTGCTAAAAACGGAATCAGCATTCAGTTTGATGCGGCAGAAGTTCAACGCCGTTTGGCAAAAAATCTTTTCCGCGAAAGACACATTGCACAAGCTATTCGAATTGCAGTTTTCGAAAAAGAAAGTACCGATTTAGGTCGGGCAGCACTTTTTAATGCCATCTTTTCGGGAAAAGAAATAAAGTCGGCCATCGACGATGTTGCAGGATTGGAAAACGAAATCCGTGGTAATTTATTAAAAGCCGGCGGCGCAGCATTTGTTCCCGAAGATCCCTTAGCTTTTCTTTCGTTGGAGGAAGTAATGGAATTAATTATCGATGCCGGAGGAAT
>JBNKOT010000518.1:0-2309 GCA_050294855.1 Draconibacterium sp.
GGTTTTAAAAGGTGCAATAGCTCGTGTTGAATAAATGGCTTCTCCGTTTACATCAATCCATTTTCCCATTTCTTCGAGTAAAGTGAAAGCGGCTTTGGGCCAGGTTCCATCGGGAGCCGGACCAATATTATAAAGCAAATTCCCACCTTTTGCGACAATATCAACCAGCATGTGAATGGCTTGTTTCGGACTCATAAATTGCGGATTGGGAACCCACGCCCAGCCACCACCTGCAATAATACAACTCTCCCACGGATATGGAAGTTGCGATTCAGGGACACGGTTTTCAGGTGTCAAATAATTTTGATTTGGCCCACGAACTGCCCGATCTACAACAATCAAACCGGGTTGTTTTTCGCGTGCTTTAGCGGCCAACTCGTCCATTCTTATATCCTGATTTACGATCCTGCTTTTTATAAAACCCGATTCGGTTTCATTGAGTTTTCGCCCATACATATCAGGCATTTTCTGCACATCCTTTTTCGAAACCCAGCCCCCATCTAGCCAGAGAATATCGATTTTCCCGTAATCGGTCATCAATTCCATAATTTGATTGTGGGTAAACTGCACAAAATTTTCCCACTTTTCGGGATACAAAGCCGGGTCGTAATTTACATTCCGGTCGAAAGGAGGAAATTTCGGATCCCAGTAAAATTCGCTGTGCCAATCGGGTTTCGAAAAGTAAGCACCTGCCCACAAACCTTCAGCACGAAAAGCATCAAAAATTTCTTTGGTCACATTTGCTTTTGGATTTTTACTAAAAGGAGTTTCGGCTGAAGTTATTTTATAATCGGTGTATTTCGAGTCGAACATACAAAACCCATCGTGATGTTTTGTGGTAAAAACCACGTATTTCATTCCGGCATTTTTAGCGGCGCTAGCCCATTTCTCCGGATTAAAATTTATTGGATTAAAACTCAGTTTTAAGTTTTCGTATTCCTTTTTATAGGTAACATAATTATCCGGATCGGAACCTTTTTTTCGTTCGCACCAGCCGTAATCTTCAGGGCAAATCGACCACGATTCAACAATCCCCCACTGACTATAAGCCCCCCAGTGCATCAACAAACCAAATTTTAAATCCTGCCAATCTTCCAGTTTATCCAGCACTTTCTGATCGGTTGGCCAAACGTAATCGATAACTTCGTGTTCCAGTTGTGCACTTGCCAAAAAGACAAATATTATAGGAATAAATAGAATTAATTTTTTCATTTTGTTTTAAGATATTAGTAATTAATATTCAGGAAGTGAGCTATAACTGCTTACTTTCTTACAATTCGCCCACAATTCTTCTCCCGTGTAATTCCTTAGCTCCGCATAATTTCTGAATTTCATCTACATTCGAATCCAAAACTTTACCTGCTACTAAAATTGTTATTTGCTCACCGGCAACTTTTATCATTTCACGAATAACCTCCTGTCCTTCCAGTGCCGTTGGTTTTCCTCCCGAAGTGAGAATTCGTTTTATGTTTTTAATTTGGCACAAATCGCGAACTCCTTCAACCGGATTCTCCAATTCGTCAATCGCTTTATGAAAAGTAACCGGAAGTGGATCGGCATATTCAGCTAAAACACGGGTGTTTATAATGTCAATTTTCTTTTCTGAAGTCAGCAAACCCAAAACAATTCCGGCGGCTCCGGCGTTTTTTGCCCAATCGATTTCTGCTTTCATTTGCATAATTTCATCTTCGGAGCAAACAAAATTTCCTGCTCTTGGACGAATCATGCACATCACCGGAATTTTTAATTCGTTGCAAACTTTCTTCATCAGTTTAAAGCCCGGAGTTAAACCGTCGTGTGCCAAATCGGAACACAATTCAATCCGATTTGCACTGCGCAACTCAGCAAGTTTTGCTTCTTCAAAAGTTTCAACACATGCTTCTTTTATCATATATGGATTCTTTTTCCCGTTCCATTCAAAGATAAATCTTTATTGAAATTAAAAAGTAGAAATCGATGGGGTATCATAAATATTTAAAAAGTTTTCACAAAAATTCAATTCCGGTTTTTAAATCGAATAAAGGAATGCTCAAATATTCTTAGCTTTGTGCGTTCGAAAAACAACATGAACTTGGAAAAAACGAATTACAATTTAATTACCATTCTTGGTCCGACAGCTACCGGGAAAACAGGAATTGCCGCTAATCTTGCCGCACAAATCGAAGGTGAAATCATTTCTGCCGATTCGCGTCAGATTTATCGTGGAATGGATTTGGGAACCGGAAAAGATTATGAAGATTATTTTGTTGATGCCATTGAAGTTCCATCGCATTTAGTCGATATCGAAGATGCCGGAGTACATTACAATG
>JBNKOT010000519.1:0-9922 GCA_050294855.1 Draconibacterium sp.
GACGACATAGCAACCGCCTGGAAATGGCTGGCTGCGGCACAACAACTAGCCGTTTCGTACAAGAGCAAAGAAGACATTAAAATGATTCAGAAGTATCAGAAAATTCTGGCGAAACGAAAAAAAGATATCGACCGATTAAACAAAAGCTAAATGAGAACATTCTACAACCTCCTTTTATTGTTGAGTATTGTTGCTCTTGGAGCTTGCAACACCCTTTACAACATCCATAATATTACGATTGAGGTGATCGAGCCGGCCAAAATAATTCTCCCCGAAAATTACAGAAACATTGCTGTGAAATACAACAACAGTAATGTCGAATATCATCCACTAAAATCGGGTTACCAGGATCTCGACAGTATACGGATTGATTTGGTTAATTCAGACAGTATCTCTTCAAAAATTTACTTCGACCTTTTTCTCGAAAACCTGCAAAAACATCAATATTTTAATTCGATCTCCGTTCTCGAACCTTCTGATTATACCGGAATTTTATTGGTTGACTCTTTGGTAATAAAAGGAAATCCTATCTCCGATTCAACTATTTTTAGCAATGAAGAAAGTGCAGAAAACAAAATTCGATTTTTTGTTGATATAATGAACATTGCCCATGTTAAAACAAAGACCCCACAAAAAACCAAAATTATCGATCCTGAATCCGGGCTTTATTCAAAAGAAGAATTAAAAAGCATCGCCGATTCAACGGGAGCTGAAGCGTTGTTTTCATTGGATTTCTATTCTTCACGTGACGGAATCCAGTTTTATCCTACATTTGAGATAGGTGTTGAATACGTTTATGTTATGGCGTTCTGGAACATTTATGACTTGCACCAGCTCCAACTTCGGGCTTTTCAACCTAAAATAGATACAATTGCCTGGCGCACCTATACATACTCGCAAAAGTTGGCACCAAAATATTTACCTCCGCGAAACGACGCTATTTATAATGCTGCTGATATTGCCGGAACAAAATTCGCTGACTATCTGATTCCACACTGGATCGAAGAAAATCGGATTTATTATTATTCAGGACAAACCGAATTAAGAAAAACAAAAAAACTGATCGAAGAAAACAAATGGATGGAGGCAGCAAAAATTTGGAAAGCCAATGTGAATAATCGAAATAAGAAGATTAGCGCAAAAAGTAAATTCAATATGGCTTTGGTTTGCGAAATGCAGGGAGATTACGATGCTGCACTCGACTGGGTGGTGCAGTCATTTTTTGTACTGGGATTGAAAAACGAGGAACATTCTATCAACTGCCAAAATTACATCCGTGTTTTGGCGAAACGAAAAATGGAGTTGAACATCATCGACAAACAGTTTTTTGTTGATGATGTTCAAACCCAAGGAAACGATTATTAAAGTGCTAGTTTAATTCCAGCATAATAATCGATTTTGAAGGAATATTAACTTCTACCACGTTTCCATCAACTTTTACATCCGAAAAATCTTTCTCGGTAACTTCTTCGTTTTTCCCGAAATCGTTGTACGAATTAATTTTTTCTCCTGTAATTATACTTCCTTTCTGAAAAGCTACTTTATCCATTCCACGCACATCGCAGGTAACTTTTAACGCCTTGTTTGGATTTACGTTGGTAATGGTTACATGAATTTTTCCGCTGGCATCTTTCGAAGCAGTTGCAGAAATTGCAGGAACAGTTTCTTTGTCGAGTGTATAATTTTCGCAAGTGATATCTGAAGGTAATAAAGTTGCATCGTGGTGTACTTTGTACATTTTAAAAACATAAAACGAGGGCGTTTTAACCAATTTGTCGTCTTGTGTTAAAATCATTGCCTGCAACACATTTACGGTTTGTGCAATGTTTGCCATTTTAACCCGACGCGCATTTTTATTAAAAATATCGAGGTTTAAAGAAGCTACCATCGCATCGCGCAAGGTATTTTGCTGGTATAAAAATCCAGGATTTGTTCCTGGTTCTACTTCAAACCAATTTCCCCATTCATCAACCACTATACCAACCCGATTGTTTGGATCGTATTTATCCATGATTCCGATGTGTTTCTCGAGCAACTCATTCATGTGCAAGGTTTTACTCAAAGTAGTGATGTACTCATTTTCATCGAATTGAGTGGCCGAACCTTTTTTGCTCCAGCTATGACAAATGGTATAATAATGCAATGAAACTCCTTGAAAACTACTTCCCGGGTTTCCGTTTTTCATTAATGTTTCCATCCAGTTATAATCATCTGCATTAGGACCGCCGGCTATTTTGTACAAACGGTTATTACCGTAATTTTTTGAATAAACTGAATAACGGCGCATTTCGTTGGTGTAATATTCTGCGGTCATGTTTCCTCCACAACCCCAGTTTTCGTTTCCTAGTCCCCAGTATTTTACACCCCAGGGTTCGTCCTGTCCATTTGCTTTACGAAGATCAGTCATCGGGCTGATATTATCCGAATTTAAATATTCTACCCATTGCGACATTTCCTGAACGCTTCCACTTCCGAGATTACCACAAATAACTGGTTCGCACTCTAACTGTCGACAAAGTTCTAAAAATTCGTGCGTACCAAAACGATTGTTTTCGGTAACACCACCCCAATGCGTATTAATCATAGTTGGTCTTTGCACAGGGTCGCCAATACCATCCATCCAATGATATTCGTCGGCAAAACAACCTCCCGGCCAACGTAAATTCGGAATTGAAATTTCTTTTAACGCGTCAACCACATCATTTCTTAAACCACCTGTATTTGGGATATTTGAATCTTCACCAACCCAATAACCGCCATAAATACAGCGTCCTAAATGTTCTGAGAAATGACCATAAATGTTTTTGTCAATGGTTTCTTTTCCAAGATTGGAATTGATCACAATTCTATTTTGCGCATACGACTGTATCGAAATGATTGAGATCAGAATAATAAAAAGAAATTTTAATTTCATAATAGTTCAAGTTAGTTTAATTGTCTCAAATATATAAATATTCCATTTAAAAAAAGCTGTGTCCGAACAAAAGTAAAAAATACTTTTGTTCTAGCCTACTAATTTTATTCCATCCGATTCAAAAGAAATCAATCGTTGTTTATACAAGCTGCCAATGGCTTTTTTAAAATTCTTTTTACTGATACCAAACATGGCCTGAATCATCTCTGGCGATGTTTTGTCCGAAACCGCCATAAAACCACGGTTTTCTTTTAATTCATCGAGGATTTTCTGAGAAATAGCATCAACTTTTTCGTAGCCCGGTTTTTCGAGTAAGAGATCAATTTTCTCGTCTTCGCGCACTTTATTGATGTAACCTTTTATTTTTAAACCGCTTGTTAATTTTTGGTACACCTGGTTTTTATAAAGCATCCCCCAATGTTCCATGTTCACAATTGCTTTGTACCCCAAATCGGTTTCTTCCACAATTACGAGATCCACTTCCTCTCCTGTTTCATATTCGGGTGGTGTATTATCCAAAAATTTATCGAGTTTTGCCGAAGCCGCAATTCGGTTGGTTTGCAAATCGAGAAAAACATAAACCAAATACGAATTTCCTTCAAGCATTTTTGCTTTTTGCTCGCGAAACGGAACCAATAAATCTTTAGGTAAACCCCAATCTAAAAATGCACCAAACTTGCTGTTGGCCACTACTTTTAAAACCGCAAATTCGCCAACCATTGCAAGAGGCGTTTCTGTTGTTGCCACCAAACGGTCTTCAGAATCGGTATAAACCAAAACTTCGGCCTCGCCACTCGCTTTTACCTCTTCGGTTACAAATTTCTGTGGCATCAGAATTTCGCCGTGCTCTCCACCATCCAAATAAACACCATTTTCGGTTTCGCGAACCAGCGAGAGTTTATTTATTTTACCAATTTCTACCATTTCTAATTTGATTTATATTTTTTCAGTTGCTCTAAAACCGATGCATCTGCTTTTATAACTGTGCCGTGTCGTGTCCCTTTTGGAAATTCAATCTGATCTGAAATATCTTCCCAGGTTATTAAATCTTTAGAGCGAATTGCGCCCATCGAATGATTGGTGTATTTATCGAAATAAACCACCCAAGCATCACCAATTTTTACCGGAGTTGGTCCTTCGGCCCAGTAATCGCCAGTAATTGGTGCCGAAGCTTTGCTGTAATTTTTTGTTAATTCGAAGCTGGTGGCAACACGAATATTTTTTTGTGCAGGATGCCGTGTTTCGTCTTTCAAAAACAAAATGTATTTATCTTTTTCTTTGGCCAGCGTTCCGTCGATTACATTAAATCCCTGATCGTATAAAAGTTGAGTTTTGCTAAATTTTAGAAAGTCTTTAGTGGTTACAAAGTACATTCGGTGGTTGTAATCGCTGTCGCCTGTTTTTTCTGTTTCAGGAAATCGCCCGGGAATAGTTGTCGACCAAAAAATCATGTAATGCTCCGAATCTTCATCGTAAAAAACTTCGGGTGCCCAACAATTGCGTGCATCTTTTTCGTGTTTCATTACCGGAATAAACCTTTGTTCCGACCAGTGAATCAGATCTTCAGACGAAGCGTAACCAATTCCTTTTTCTTTCCAACTCACGGTCCAAACCATGTGGAATTTTCCATCGGGACCTACTATTACACAGGGATCGCGCATTAATTTATCCTCGCCAACAGTGGGTGTTAAAAACGATTGATTGTTGTTGAGTGCCTGCCATTTTAATCCGTCGGTACTGTACGAAAGGTGCAAACCATCTTCTCCGTTTCCCATAAAATAAGAAAAAAGATAGACTTCGTTTTTTTCCTGTGCATTCGAATTCAAACAAAAAAACACAAAAAGAATAAGAATGATTTTTAAACTGATTTTCATGATTATTACATCTACAATTTTACTTATTTACTGAGACTGTATACTGCCAAATTCTCCTCAACCTCCCGAACGCTTTACCTTGTAATTTTCCTTTTTCAGAATTTCGATAATTTTTGTGCAAAAATCACCCTGAATCAGAATTTCGCCATCTTTTACTGTTCCACCAACACCACATTTCGATTTAAGTAATTTCCCCAATTTTTTTAAGTCGTCGTTCGCACCAACAAATCCGGTTACGAGTGTTACACTTTTACCCTTCCTTTTTTTGCGGTCGAGCATCACTTTCAGGTTTTGTTGCTGCGGTGGAATTGTTTCACTTTCTGCTCCACTTTCTTTTTCGTACTGAAAATCGGGGTTCGTGGAATAAACCATCCCCAATCTGTCTTTCCAATCGTTTGACATTTTATTCCTCCTATCTCAAAATTACTAACAAACTACCTGTAAGATACGCAATTACCCACCAAACATAAGCGAACTTGCCGTATAAATGTAAGTGCCGGTTTATTCGTGCGTTTAAACCCTTTTTGAGATATTCTCTCCAAACCAGCATCACATCGATAAACATGGCCAGGAATGCAGAATATCCCAAAAGTCCATGAAGTTTAAACGGAGTACTTTTCGATCCGCTAATCATACAACAAATGGCCACAAAATCAAAGATAATTCCGAGGGTCAGAAATCCCAGAACGCCTTTGTTCACCTCTTTAAAGCGCTGCAGCGAAATACTGCCAACTCCATAAGATAAAAGTGCAAAGGTCATCAGAAATGCACCAATCAAGGAGATCATTTTCATAAGTGTATTTTTTAATTTAGTTCTGCAAAGATAATTTTAAACACTAAACGAAATAAATTATTTATTAAGAGATTCAAAATCAAAGTATTTATTAAAACCTGCTTATTGTTCTATAGCTTTGTATCCATTAAAAATAGTAAAAGATTGGTTTCTGTACTTCCAAGAACATTTTATACCTTATGCCATCAACCAAAAAAATCGATTAACCATGAAACGAATTAAACTAAAATCATCTTTACTAGCTGCACTTGCAATTTTATGTGTTCTGTTTTCATCTGCACAATACGGAGAAACTCAAGCCATTTCTCTCAACAAAATATCGGATCATTTATTTGAAGTTATGGGCGGGAAAGGTGCCAATGGCGGAATACATTGGCGATAACGAAGTAGTTATTATCGATTCGAAAATGGACAAAGCTTCGGTTGAAGGCATTTACAAAGCCGTAAAAAAATAACGGATAAACCAATTACCACTTTAATAAATATACACAGCGATGGCGATCACATCAATGGAAATCAGTTTTTTCCTGAATCGGTAAAAATAATCGCTCACGAAAACTGCCGGAAGGAATTTTTGTTGCCACAACGCGACGAGTCTCCGTCAAACTGGACTAGTAAAGAAATGAAACCCTTTATTCCGGAAATAACATTCAACGACAAAATGACTTTGTTTCCCGGCGACAAAGCCATTGAGCTTTATTATTTTGGAGTTGGGCACACCACAGGCGATATTGTTGTTTATTTCCCCGAAGAAAAAACCGACATCGAGCAGCATCTAAAAGATATAGTTAGCATGCAGGAAAAGATCGAAAGTTTAGTGAAAGACGGCAAATCGCTTGACGAAACCAAAGCTGCTTTTAACGAAAATGAGAGCAGGTTGGTAGAATCGGTTTATACCGAAATTAACGCGATGAAATAAAAGCTTTTTACCATTTTACATCGTCATTTTTCAGCACGGCATAATCGGGTAAAGGATTTCTATTGGAGAAAACCTGAAGCTGCTCTTTGTTCTCAATAACATTCCCGGCTTCAGAAATTTCACCGTTTTTATCCTGAATGACTTTCAGTTTTAGGTTTAGATATTTAGCCAAAAACGGATAAACCTCTTTCCGTTTCGAAAACTCGTAGCCATGTTTATCTTTGAGTAAATGTACGTTTTCCACTTTGTCCGGAACGCCCATCAAGTTATAAATATATTGAATGTACGGAAATTCAACCTCGGCAGTATTTTTTGTCCAGTCGTCGCCGTCGGAAATAAGTAACATCGGACGTGGAGCAGCCAGGGCAGCAATTTCAACATTGTTGGTTTGGTGATGGTTACTTTTATGCACGGGCATTCCACTCTCGCAAACACAGCCGCCAAAAAAATGCGCCGAAACCTGAACAACTGGCACCGATACTTTTATCCGGTCGTCGACGGCAGTGAGCATAAAAGCTTGTGTTGCGCCCCCCGAAGCACCGGTAATTCCAATCCGCTCGTCATCGACATTTTCCAGCGAAAGCAAAAAATCCAATGCCCTGATACTGTTCCAGAGTTGTTGTTTGAAAGCCATCGGATGTTTGTGTTCCCATCCCAATCGATTCATTTCGCCGTAACCAACCATGTCGTAAACAAATACAACTGCGCCCATTTTGGCTAAACTTGCGCACCTGTTTTGAATGTCGGGGTTTAAACGTGCTGTATTTTCAGTTTTCCCAAAATGACCATGCGGCGATAAAATTCCGGCCATTTTTCTTGTCGGTTTTTCAGGATAATACAAACTTCCTGTAACAAAAACACCGGGCAAACTTTCGATGGCGACATTCTTAACCGAGTAACCTTCGTATTTTCGTTCTCTTGAATATCGCGGATTTAAAGGCGTTTTTTCAGGAAGCGGATTAAGTTGTGCACCTGCCAAAATTCCCTGTTTAATGATTGCAGCCCGAGCCTGCCATTCCTCTTTTGTCTGATACTCATTTCGCAAATCTTGCAACACTTTTTTGCCTTCTGCCTCGGTGTAATAATGCCCGATACAAAGATTTTCACTTTGCTCAACCTGTGCCTTTGCAAAACTGCCGAGCAGCAAAAAAACCAATAGAAAAAAGGTAAATTGTTTCTTCATTTTAGCTTGATTAAAAAAAGAGAATGTCGCTGGTTTTCCGCTTGTTCAGTAATAAATTCTGAATGCCATTTCCATCGTTAATTTGAATAATATTACTCTGCGTATCGAACACTTCGATTAAAATTGTGCACTCAACTTCGATCGTACTAAGTTCCGAAATTCCGTCAACCTCCAGATATGTCCACACCACATCGGTTTCCATTTCTTTCCCGATAATCGAGAAATCGACAGATTGGCCGTTCACTTTCAATTTTAAATTCGATTTGAGGTAGTTGAAAATAAAGGTGTCGGTTTTGGGATTTTCTTTTTCTTCTCCGAGAAAGATTTTACTGGCTCCGGCGTTTTCCAAACCAAGGATTAAATCGTCGGCAAAAGTTTTTACCGAAACCTCAAGCGAATGAGTTGTTTTGTTGTAATCGATCTGACAGATACTCACATAAAAAGGATGTGCCATTGCAGAAATTGACAAAACCGATAAAAAATAAAAAAGAATAAATATTTTTTTCCCTATTTTCACGCTTTCTGTTTTTGACATATACAAAATTACAAAATTAAATGAGTTTGTTCGAACTGTATCTACGACTGGGTTTTCAACATATAATAGACATTAACGGATACGACCACATTATCTTTATTCTTGCGCTCTGTGCGGGATTCAATTATACACAATTCCGAAAAATATTAATTTTGATTACCGCTTTTACAATCGGTCATTCGGTAACACTTGCCCTTTCGACCTTAAAAATTGTAAGCATTCCATCGAACATTATCGAATTTCTGATTCCGGTAACCATTCTAATAACTGCGCTTGCCAACCTTTTTAATTCGGAAAAGGGAAAAGGAAGTTTTATTTATTTTGTGACCTTGTTTTTTGGTTTGATTCATGGTTTGGGTTTTTCCAATTATCTAAAAGAATTATTAGGAAAAGAATCGTCGATAATTACGCCGCTGCTGGCATTTAATATTGGTCTCGAAATCGGTCAGATCGTTATTGTTTTCATTCATTATCTAATTCTATTGTTGGCGATAACGTTTTTTAAACTCAATCATAAAAACTGGAGAATTTTTATTTCGGGTGCTGCTGTTGGAATATCAGTAATCTTAATTCTGCAAAACAAATTTTGGTGAAAAAATAATATTCCGGAATAGATTATTAGCTTTGACAAAACGACACAATGTATAGAATAAAATATTAAAACGCTTTTTATTATGAAGAATTGCTTTCTGATCGTTATCATTTTGCTATTTGCAACATCAGCATTATTTGCACAGGATAACATCAACCACAACAAATTCAAACAATTAAAAGAAGAATTGGCAACGCCCAATGTATACCGTACAGCTTCGGGAGCGCCGGGTCATAAATACTGGCAACAAAAGGCCGACTATAAAATCAACATCAAACTCGACGATAAAACACAGCGAATTTATGGTGAAGAAACCATAACTTACCGCAATCAGTCGCCCGATGTGTTAAAATATATTTGGTTGCAGATGGACCAAAACATGCGTTCGAAAGAATCGGATTCGTACAAAATTCAAACGTCGAAATTAAGCGACCGAATGTCATTTGCTCAATTGGATCGACTGAATCATAAATTCGATGGTGGTTTCAATTTAGACGAAATTAAAGATACAAAAGGAAATGATCTCGATTTTACAGTCAATAAAACGATGATGCGAATTGATTTACCAACACTGTTGTCTCCCGGGAAATCATTTTCTTTTTCAGTAAAATGGTGGTACAACATTAACGACCGGATGAAAGACCGTGGCCGTTCGGGATATGAGTATTTCGAAGACGAAGACAATTACCTCTATACCATTGCCCAGTTCTATCCACGAATGGCAGTTTACAACGAAGTGGAAGGCTGGCAGAACAAGCAGTTTTTGGGCAGCGGAGAATTTGCCCTTCCGTTTGGCGATTTCGAAGTACATTTAACCGTTCCTTCCGATCATATTGTTGCAGCTACCGGAGAATTGCAAAATGCAAACGAAGTATTAACGAGCGAGCAGATCAAACGTTTCGAGCAAGCAAAAACAGCAACGGAACCAGTAATTATTGTTTCGCAGGGAGATGCCGAAAAAGCAGAAAAAAATAAAGCCAGCGACGAAAAAAAATGGATTTTTAAAGCTAAAAATGTTCGCGATTTTGGTTTTGCAAGTTCCCGAAAATTTATCTGGGATGCGATGGGCGTAAAATTTGGAAATCGGACTTCGATGGCCATGTCGTATTATC
>JBNKOT010000520.1:0-3514 GCA_050294855.1 Draconibacterium sp.
CGGGTATAATAATGTATTGAATTCCAGCCAAAATAGCCACAGAAATAGCCATAGCGGAGATAACACCTTTCCACGAGAATTCGTATTTTTTGAAATAATAAACCAACCCGATTGCCGGAATTGCCAATAAATTTAAGAGGTGAACTCCGGTTGAAAGTCCAACCAAATAAGCAATTAAAACCAACCAGCGATTTGCATTTTTTTCATCGGCAACGGTTTCCCATTTCAGAATGGCCCAAAAAACGGCTGCAGTAAAAAACGACGAGAGTGCATAAACTTCGCCTTCAACGGCTGAAAACCAAAACGAATCGGTAAAAGAAAATGCCAGTGCCCCAACGAGTCCACTTCCCCAAACCACCAGCTGTTCGGCATTCGTTAATTCGTCGGATGGAAAAAGTTTTTTGGCCAGGTGTACAATACTCCAATACAACAACATAATTGTTCCTGCGCTGGAAAGTGCTGACAAAGAATTCACCATAAATGCCGCCTTCGATGGATCGGGAGCAAAAATTGAAAATACGCGTCCTAAAATCATATGAAAAGGAGCACCTGGAGGGTGACCCACTTCCAATTTAAAGGCACTTGTAATAAACTCGCCACAGTCCCACCAACTTACGGTTGGTTCGAGTGTCAGAAAATAAGTGATTGCTGCGATAGAAAAAACACCCCAGCCCAGAATATTATTGATTAATTTTGTTTTTTGCATGATTGATTTTTAAGAACAATTGCAAATATAAGGTTTTAAAAGGAATGAGATTAACACAATATTTATGTTTCAATTTTATTTCGAAAAAAAGCCTGATCCGATACAATAATACATCTTTTAAGACAATTCGTATTCCGGCAAAAACGAAATAAGAAATAAAAAAAATAACAGTAGTTGAAAAAATTTGATTTGAGTGTTCAAGTATTAAAAAAATTTATATTTTTGCACCGTCTTTAGAAAAAAGACATAAGGTATTGACCCGTGGTGTAATTGGCAACACGTCTGGTTTTGGTCCAGAAGAGTTCAGGTTCGAGCCCTGACGGGTCAACTTAAAGTAAAAAAGGAATTCGGAGAAATCTGAATTCCTTTTTTTTATTTCTTTTCACAATAAAAAAAGGAGACTTCACAATTGTATAGTCTCCCAAACTTTAAACTAATTTATTTGAATGAAATAAATGATTTACTCCGTTTTTTATTTCCAATTAATCACTTTTCACATTATTGATTCTTCCTCTTTTACCATTCTAATCAGACAAACTCCTTCTTTCTCGATATCAATCGTTAACAATTCTTGGTTCTGACTCACTTTTAAGAAACGTACTGTTTTAGCGGGAATGTAGAATACAGATATGTTCTGCTTTTCAATTCCGTTTAGGGTAATTAAAGTAACCGTGTAAGTTCCGCCTGATGTATCGGTACGATTTGGCGATTGTACTTCGCTGGTATTATCGCCTCCAAAATGCCATTTCCAAGCGCTTGCATTACTCGACAGGTCGGTGAAATAAACAGTTAGCGGAGAATCTCTTTCAGTAACATCAGCAAAAAATCGAACTCAGGAGCAGGTTCATTTACCGATTCTATTAAGGTTCATTCGTCGGTTAAAATCTTCAATGCATAAACATTCTTCTCTCAATCGATTTCACCTGTTTTTATTGCATAATAGTAAGTAATTGAGTTTAATATTGAGAGCTCTTTTGTTCTGATTAAACGACTAATATCAGTAAAAAATTAAAGCGTTCTTAAAAGAGAGAATCGAAATTCAGGGCATCACAAACGAGGATAAAAAAACCGGCTGCCACTGACAACCGGTTTTTCTCAAAATTATTTTTGAATGCTTACACCAAGATTTTTGTGGTAAGATTATCAATACTTAATTTGATTGCTTCGAACGGTTTTCCATTTCCCTGATTGTCGTCTTCAACAAACATGTATTTCATTCCTGCAGTTTCTCTTGCTGCATAAATTCGTTTAAAATCAATTAGTCCTGCACCAACCGAAGTAATGTCGCCTTTTTCAACGGTAAAAAACGGTGGCCGTTGTTCCGACATATCTTTGAAATGGAACAATTGGAAACGTCCGGGATATTTTTTAAACATCTCAACCGGGTCTTGTCCGGCTTTTGTTGCCCAGTACATATCGAGTTCCATGGTAATTAAATCTGCATCCATTTCCGGCATAAAAATATCGTAATAAGGAACCAATCCATCAATGGTAGCAAATTCAAAATTATGATTGTGATAACCAAACTGAATACCGACACCTTTCATTACTTTACCCACTTCGTTCCAGTCGCCAATCATTCTTTTGTAGGTTTCAACGGTACGGTCAGCATCGTTTACCCATGGTTGTACACAATATTTTGCACCCAATTCGGCGTGTGCATCGGCCATTAATTTGGCATTCTCCAAAGTAATTCCGGCCGATTCAACTGCCGCGTGACTGCTAATAACATCCATTCCCAGATCGTTCACAATCTTTTTGAATTCTTTTGGAGCATAACCGTAGAATTTACCGTTTGCATAATTGGCCAATTCAACATTTTTGTATCCCATTTCGGATACTTTTTTTAAGGTTCCAAGCGTATCTTCAGTCATTGCATCTCTGACAGTATACAACTGCAAACCAACACCAAAGGATGTTTTATCTTTTACTACACCAGTTGCGCAGGCGGTTGGCCCCAAAGCCATTACACCAAGTGCACTTGCCGCAGTGATTTTCATAAAATCTCTTCTGTTTTTCAAATTTTTCATAGTTATTATTTTTTAAATTGAATCGTGTATTTTTTATAAAATTCTTTTATGACTGCTAAAAATAATGCAAACCAATTAGTTAAAGACAAAAAACTTAAATTATTTCTGCTTCTTGATTAACTTTATTGGTCAATTCATCAGAAATTTACTCTTTTTCGATTTTTTGAAGCAAATAAAAACAGGAAGTTCAATCCTGGCAAACGAATTTAAATTCTACTTTTCGTCAAATTCAATTTTCCATAAACCTCTGAAATCGTTCAGTGCATATCCTGTTGCCAAATCATTGGGGTACAAAGTTTGTAACTTTTTTAAGGTTGCCGGATTGATGTCGCTTGTTGTATTTCCGTGGCACTTTAAACACGCCGGCAAAGCCATATTTATCTTTTTGTAATAAACAAAAGTTTGTTGATGTTGAATCAAAGTGTCGGTTAATTCCATTTGTTGAAACAGCTCCCAAAGTTGTTTTTCGACATTTCCTTTCAGATTATTTTCAGGATTTCTGTTTTTTGCTGAAACCCTCGAAATGATGCAATTATTCACCCGGTTTAAACTATCGGTAATTGATGATGCTTTTAAATTGCAAAATTCCACTGCATATTCAGGCCCTCCTTTTTGAATCGCTTTTCCGACATTCGCCAACAAAGTAGCTTGTGCCAGATTCGAAATTTCGTTTCCTTTTTGTTTGATTTCCGCCACCTTTGCCAGATCGGTTTTCGAGTTACACGAAAACAAAACAATTGTTACGAGTGCCAATAAATACCATTTCATTTTACTTTTT
>JBNKOT010000521.1:0-1683 GCA_050294855.1 Draconibacterium sp.
ATTATCTTCGGCTTCGGTACTGTCTTTGGCATAGCGCAAGCAAACTCCAAACATTTTTGGAGCAAACATCTCATAAAGATTTGCCTGTGCACGTTGATCTCCCGAACCGCACTTTTCAATTATTTTCTTTAGGTCTTCCAATTTTTACTGCAAAGGTTCATTCAAAAGTAAGGATAAAAATCGCTTTCAAAACCTGAAAATAACCACCCTCTGCTTTTTTATTTAAGATTCTATTTTTCAATGAATTTATTGTTTAGATGAAAAGAGAATGAAAAGAGTTGCGTTAAGCTGATAAATTTTTTATTTCAACCGAATGTAACTGATGCACGCAACCATTTTTATTACGCAACATCTATATGATAGAATGCGTATTTTTAACAACAATTCAAAATCCACAAAATCATGAAACATATCTTAGCAATCATCGCAATCCTGTTTCTTGGAATTCATATTTCTTGCCAACAAGACAAAGACAACGGCGGTAATAATAAAACGATCGATTTAGACGAAAAATCGGCACAATTGGTGGAAGCCGATAATACTTTTGGCCTTGAAATTTTCCAGAAAATAAGGGACGAAAGTAACAAGGAAAATATAATGATTTCGCCCTTAAGCATTTCTGTGGCGTTGGCAATGGCGTACAACGGTGCTGCTGGTGATACAAAAACGGAGATGGAAAATACATTAAAATTAAATGGCTTGACCACCGAAGAAATTAACAATTCGTACAAATTACTCATCAATGCACTGCAATCGCTCGACGAAGAAGTGGTTTTCGAATTGGCCAATGCCATTTTTTACACCAAAAATTTTGCAGTAAAACAAGCTTTCGTAAACAACAACCAAAACTTTTACGACGCAGAAGTTGAAGCCATCGATTTTAGTTCACCCTCTGCAGTTCAAACAATAAATAACTGGGTAGCGGAAAAAACGCACGATAAAATTGAAAAAATAATTAAAAATCTGAGTCCGAACGATCGCATGGTTTTGCTGAATGCAATTTATTTTAACGGAATATGGAGTGTTGAATTCGATGAAGACGGTACAAAAATGCTGAATTTCAAGATGAAAAACGGCAGCAATAAAGAGGTGGCAATGATGAACAAAGAGGACAAATTGGAATACACCTTCAATTCTCTTTTTCAGGCCATTAAACTACCGTACGGAAACGGGCAGTATAACATGACTGTTTTTCTTCCGGCAAACAATAAAAGTTCAGGAGATGTGATCCTTGAGCTTTCGGCTGACAATTGGAAAACATGGAACGAAAATTTCGAAGTAAAAGAACATGTTGTGGTTACTATGCCGCGTTTTAAGTACGATTTTGAACTTCAAATCAACAATGTCCTCAAAAAAATGGGTATGCAAAAAGCTTTTAATTCGCTACAATCCGATTTCACAAATATCAGCGACGACAGAGATTTGTTCATTAGTTCGGTAGTTCATAAATCGTTTATCGATGTAAACGAAATCGGTACCGAAGCAGCAGCTGTTACTTCAATTACTTTCACAACAACAAGTATTGGCCCCGGTGATCAGGTTCAGAAAATTTATTTTACCGTTGACAAACCATTTGTTTTTGCGATTACCGAAAAAGATACCGATGCAATTTTGTTTATCGGCGAAGTACAAAACCCTGAATATGAGGAGTGATTTTAAGGAAATTTAAGAGTCTTTATCATA
>JBNKOT010000522.1:0-16384 GCA_050294855.1 Draconibacterium sp.
GAAAGGCGTGCGCGCAGTTTTATTATATGCATGGAATTTTAACAATCCTTTTGGAAGGTTGCCGTAATTCAATCCGTTTTGATTGAGTAAAAACGAAATTTTGTTTTCGCTGTTTACTTCCATTTTATTTTGCTGAATGGCTTCGGTTAATTCGGTGGCAAATGCAAATTTGTAAAACTGTTCGCAGTAAATTTGTGCCGCTTTATTTTCAGCGAGAACTTTTTCCTCCGGAATTCCACTTTCAAATGCTTCTAAAGCTTCGTAAAGTGCCTTAAACATTCTGCTTGCAGCACCCGACGCCGGAATAAATTTTATCGGTTCAACACCTTCCGAAACTTTTGTGTCGTACAATTTGCCACCTTGTTTCAGGTCGTCTGCAGTTAAACGAATGATGCCATTGCCTACCGTTGCAACATCTTTTATGTTTAAATATGGAAATCCATTTTTGAAATTTTCAATTTGTTTTTCAACTGTTTTTAGCTGACTTCCCCGCTTTTCAATCTGGTTTTTATCTTTATCTGAGAACATATAACTTTCTTTTTCAATCATCTTAAAAATAGTAATTAGAATTTTGAATTAAAACCTTTATGACTGCTGAAAGGATTAAAGTTTTCAACATTTCTTGATAAGTTTTTTCGAGATATCTGATCAACTGTTTTTTAGCTACTTTTGTAGCAGTAAATATTTTCTCCGATTTATGATGAGAAAATGAGACTTGAGCAAAAAAAACATGATACAGCCAAAATATAGTTGGGGACACGAAAAACGATACAACGATTTCCCGAGTTATTTTAGGAAAATATTTTCTGAACGGGTACAAAAAGTATCTGTCGATGCCGGATTTACTTGTCCGAACCGCGATGGATCAAAAGGATTGGGCGGATGTACTTATTGCAACAATAAAACGTTTAAACCGAGCTATTGTAATCTCGACAATAGTGTTACTACGCAGATTCAACAGGGTGTCGATTTTTTCTCGAAGAAATACAAAGCCATGCGTTTTTTAGCTTATTTTCAGGCGTATACAAATACTTATGCTCCGATCGAAAATTTGAAAGAACTGTACGAAGAAGCACTGCAACATCCGAAAATTGTTGGTTTGGTTATTTCAACCCGCCCCGATGCAGTTAATCCGGAGTTGCTGGATTATTTGGCCGAACTCGGTAAAACCGTTTATGTGATGGTGGAGTTTGGATTAGAATCGCACCTCGATAAAACGCTGGAAAAAATTAACCGGGGCCACACTTTTGCAGAATCGGTTTGGGCCATTGAAGAAACGGCAAAACGTGGAATTAATAATGGTGCGCATCTTATTTTGGGTTTGCCGGGAGAAAGTCGTGAGGAGTTGCTCGATCAGGCAAAAGTTATTTCCAAATTACCAATCAAAAACCTGAAATTACATCAGTTGCAAATTCATAAGGGAACGTTGTTGGAAAAACAATTTGAACAGCATCCCGAAAATTTTCATTTGTATTCGGCCGATGAATATGTCGATTTGGTGGTGGATTATTTGGAATTGTTAAAACCTGAAATTATTGTGGAACGCTTTATTAGTCAGGCACCACACGAAATGTTGATCGCTCCAAAATGGGGGCTTAAAAATTTTGAGTTTGTTGCCAAAGTCGAAAAACGTTTAAAGGAACGAGCTACCTGGCAAGGAAGATTGTTTTGACAAAACGAGGTCTTTGTTATTGTTTGTACTAGCCTGTTATATATCTTTTCAGAATTGATTTTGGATTAAATATGAACCATTCGCTTAAACATATTCAGAAACTGACAACTCGATTTATTGACAGGAAATAAAGGATGGTTAAGGCCGGGTTGGTAGTGCCAGTCATTGCGGTAAGAGAACAAATGTCCTTGCAGCATTTTATCAGGCGAAAAACCAATTCCGAGGACATTTTCTCAGGATTAAAAGTAACTTGTTCAACATCGGCAAAATAACTGTAAGGGTTTTATTCAGTTCAAAGTAACCAACAACGATAAGCGGATATTCGTTGTGCTGCTAATCTTTTGAAAGGTAGGACGGATTGAATTAGATCAGCTATATTTCTCCTAATGTTTTTGTTGCACTTTTTTTCGTTGACCGTAAATATTGATTAAAATGGTGGTGAGCGTTAAAAAAACGGAAAGCATTATAAACGAAACTCCGATTCCGAAACGATCGGCAATTATTCCAAATAATAAAGCAAGAACAGCGGTCATAATTGTTTTTAATAAGGATTGTGCAGAAATCACCGAGGTTAATATTTCATTCGGAACATGGTCGGCAATAAATCCTGTAAGTATTGGTTTTCTTATGTTTTCAACAATATAGATTCCTACAAAAGCGAATAAGGAAATAATCCAAAGATGGTAGACAAAGGCAAAACCGCAAATTATTCCAAATGCAAAGCCAGCGAGCAGAGTGAGCACTGAGATATTATTTTTGTTTTTCGATGCAATTTTCGATGAAAGCTTTGATGCGCGCGAAGTGGCGAGGTAAATAAAAAAGTAAATCACTCCGATTACAATCCCGTTTCTTTTCTCGCTTTCCACATTTATCAGGATTGGTATGAGCAGTGCCACATTCACCATTAGTGGTTGAATGTAATCTTTTACCGCTTTTAAATAGGCCGAATGCAGCGCCGATGTATTCATTATTTTTAAAACATTCGGACGTTTAAGCATACTAAAAAAGGAATGAATGGTGATTCCAATCAAGTGTCTGTTTTTAGAATTCTCTAATTTTATAGTTCGGTTTAATTTGTCTGGGTAGGAGAGGATCAACAACAAATTCAGGAGGTAGGGAATAATGGAATACAGAAATATGTTTTGATACGATCCGGTATAAAAAACAATAATTCCGGCCAGTAGGGAAGAAATAGCCGAGCCTTTTTGCGACCACGAGCGCGTGTGTCCGTAATAATTGATTTTTTGCGTTTGCCAGCCCTGCAATTTAAGGTAATCCATAATCATCCCTTTGTGCGTGCCCGACCGGAAAGCATCGCCAATTCCGTATAAAACAAAAGCAAACAGGAAGAACCAAAAACCATCGGAAATATAAAAAATATAAAACGAAATAATATAGGCGAGAAAAGAAACGGCCAGCAATCTTTTCCGTCCGAAAGTGTCAGCAATAATTCCAGAAGGAATTTCAAAAACATTGATAACGATTTCGCGGATGGCATACAAAATTCCGATTTCGGTATAAGGCAATCCTTTTTCAAGCAGAAACAAAATAAAAAAAGCATCAAAAAAACGTAGGTTTTTCAGGAACCCATAAATGCTAAACTTGTAATACTGTTTGTTTTTTCTGATTACATCCATTTCGCAAAAACATCTAATTTAACACTTCCGGCTTTTGTATAATACTTCAATTCTTTGCTTAACCCTTGAATGCCGACTTTTATCTATTTATATTGGATAACGCAACGATGATTGTTTTGTTTGATGTATCATATCACTATATCCCAAGAAGGAATTAACTAAACAAAGCCCGGTCGATCTCGTTAAAATCTTTAATCAACGGTCGTTAAATCCTTTTCCGTTTAAAATTTGAGGATGTATTTTTCAATTCTTGCCCACGGGTTTTGTCTGCTATCTCCATCGTTTTAAAATATTAACTTGTGTCATTACGACACAATCGAAATTTAGTTATATTTGACACGATTATTACAAAAAATCATAAAATGAAAAAAGGCTTTAAAATTACACTTAAGGTTGTTGGTATTTTAGTACTGCTCTTGGTAGTAGCAGGAGTTGGTGGATGGATGTATCTTAAATCTTCATTTCTCGATTTTGAGAAAGATTATGTGGAGAAAATCGATTTCAACGAAATTAGTATTGATGGATACACTTTTCCCGATCGTAATGGAAATAATAAACTGGATGTTTACGAGGACAGCAGGAAACCAATGGGTGAGCGTGTTGAAGATGTTTTGTCGCGGATGACGCTTGAAGAAAAAATCCATCTTTTAAAAGGTTCGGGAATGGCATCGGGCATGGGAAAAACAGAACCCGGCAAAGGAATTCCCGGAGCAGTTGGCACAATCGTACCAACTCCACGTTTAGGATTGCCTACCATTTATTTATCCGATGGCCCTGCAGGTTTAAGGATCGAGCCAATCCGCGAAGGCGAAGACCGGACGTATTATTGTACTGCATTTCCGATTGAAACTTTGTTGGCATCGAGCTGGAATACAGACCTTGTAAAAGAGGTAGGAACAGCAATGGGGAATGAGGCGCTAGAATATGGTTTGGATGTAATTTTAGGGCCGGGAGCAAACATACACAGGCATCCGTTTTGTGGAAGAAATTTCGAATATTATTCTGAAGATCCTGTACTTACCGGTAAAATTGGTGCTGCAATGGTGAATGGAATCGAGTCGAATGGAGTGGGGGCTTCGGTTAAACATTTTGTTGCAAACAATCAGGAAACCAACCGTAATTTTAACGACGCCATCATATCCGACCGTGCGATGCGGGAAATCTATCTGAAAGGATTTGAAATTGTGGTAAAGGAAGCACAGCCCTGGACCATCATGTCGTCGTATAATTTGGTGAATGGAACTTATACTTCGGAAAGCGAGGATTTGCTCACCGATGTACTTCGAAACGACTGGGGATTTGAAGGACTGGTAATGTCGGATTGGTTTGGTGGCAACGATGCAGCCGCGATGATTAAAGCCGGAAACGATTTACTTGAGCCGGGAACAAAGTTACAATGGAAAGCTTTGAAAACGGCACATGAGGATGGATCTTTAAGTGTCGAAAAAATTGATATTTCGGTACGTCGGATTCTTAAATTGATTTTCGAATCGAAGAAAATGCAAAACTATAAATTTGGAAATAATCCCGATTTAAAAGCACATGCAGCAATTACACGCCAGTCGGCGGCCGAAGGAATTGTACTGCTTAAAAACGAAAATACACTTCCGGTTGAAAGGGCAAATAATATCGCCCTTTTGGGCGTTACTTCTTTCGATTTTATTGCCGGAGGAACAGGATCGGGCGATGTAAACGAAGCGTATACCATTTCGCTGGAAGAAGGATTAACAAATGCCGGTTATCAGGTGAATGCTGCCGCAAAAAATATTTATGAAAACCATAAAAATGCCAACCCAAAAAGCTTTAAAAAACCCGAAGGTTTTGAGGCGATGTTTAAACCTTATGCACCACCAGAAATAGTTTATACTGCTGAACAGCTCGCGCAACTGGCTTCGGAATCTGATGTTGCTATTTATACCATCGGAAGAAATTCGGGCGAAGGTGGCGACCGCGTTGAAAACGATGATTATTTACTTTCAGCAGTAGAAAAGGAAATGATTGAGAAAACTTGTGTGGCTTTTCATAAAGCAAATAAACAGGTAGTGGTTGTGTTAAATATTGGAGGTGTAATCGAAACCAATTCGTGGAAAGCAAAACCCGATGCAATTGTTTTAGCCTGGCAGGGTGGGCAGGAGGGTGGAAATTCTGTTGCCGATATTTTGAGTGGCAAAATAAATCCAAGCGGTAAACTTCCGATGACTTTTCCGCTTATGCTGAGCGACCATGCTTCAAATGCTAATTTTCCGCAAGATGGAGAGCCGATGAACATTAAGGAGATGATGATGAACATGATATTTGGAAAAGATAAAGTTGTTGAGGGGCAGGGCGAACCTAACATCGATTATACCAATTACGAGGAAGGAATTTATGTTGGTTACCGTCATTTCGACAAAGCAGAATTAGCAGTTTCTTATCCGTTTGGATATGGACTTTCTTATACCGAATTCGAATTTGCGAACCTTAATTCGAAAGTGAAAAACGATACTATAAATGTTTCGGTTCATGTTACCAACACCGGTTCAACTGCCGGGAAAGAAGTGGTGCAATTTTATGTTTCGAAAGTCAAGCCGACCATCGATCGTCCGGTTCAGGAATTAAAAGCATTTGCAAAAACACAAACATTGCAAGCGGGCGAAACAACCGAAATCAGTATTAAAATTCCGGTATCGGACTTGAGCTACTGGAACGAAGAAAACTCGAAATGGACATTGGAAAAAGGAGTTTACAGCATTCGTGCCGGAGCTTCGTCGAGAGATATCAGACAATCGGCAGACATTAAAATATAGATGTTACAATAAACAAGGGATTTAATCATTTTTACGGCGGCGTTCATCAAAGTACCTGGTTTTTTGTTGGATGCCGCCTTTTTTTTGAAGAAGTTCAGAGTTCAAAGTTCTGTGCCCAATTAATCACATGCCATTTTTTTTTACTCAGAATAGAAAGATGGCATCATTGTGCTCTGGAGAAGCCAGAAGTCTGAAAAAGAATGGTCAATTCTCAAAGCTCACTGCTCAATTTATTTTTAATTGTTTAAGTTTGCTGTGTCGAAAAAACCAATTGAACCATGCACCTAAATAGTATTTTATTAGAATCGGATCGTTATCCAACCCGTGAACATTATCCGTACAGCCTGCCTTTGTTTTCGGAAACCCGCAAACTGGAGTTTTTATCGCCGGTAACTTTTTTTGTAGGAGAAAACGGTTCCGGAAAATCGACCCTTTTGGAAGCCATTGCAGCGGCTTGCGGAATTTATATCTGGCGAACCAGTATGAATTCGCGGTATAATTACAACAAATACGAAGCATCGCTCCACCGGTATTTAAAACCTGAATGGACAAATGGGAGCGTTCCCGGCTCGTTTTTCGGGGCACAGATTTTTAAAGATTTTGCATCGATTCTGGAAGAGTGGGCGACTTCGGATCCTGGACAATTGGAACTCTTTGGCGGAAAATCTTTACTTACGCAATCGCATGGGCAATCGTTGATGTCATTTTTCAAAAATCGTTATAAACTGAAGGGACTTTATTTGCTCGATGAACCTGAAACTGCGCTTTCGCCGACTACACAACTTGAGCTGCTCCGCTTGATTAATACGAATGCCCGGGCCGGACATGCGCAATTTATCATTGCATCGCATTCGCCAATTTTACTGGCTTGCCCCGGTGCCAATATTTATAGTTTCGACCAAATGCCGGTTGGAAGTGTTGAGTACGAGAATACCGAACATTTTAAAGTTTATCGCGATTTTTTGAATGACAGAGTAAAATTCTTGGTTTAATATTGGAAATAATACCGATTTAACAACCAAATGTTACATTCTTTAGCTCAGTAAAATTGTTGATTTTAATTGTCTTCACTGATTTTTAATTCACTTTGTTCAGAATGCTACTTTGTTATAACGTCGGCATTAATCATTGAGTAAATACTCCGATGCTCTTCATCGATTAAAATGAAAATTATGATGGATACCTCGTTTGCTTTAATACGGGGTAATTCATTGTAAAAATTATTTAGAAATGCTGGAATTTAATGCTTCCGAAATATTTTTTGCGATGGTGTCATTGCTCAGTCCGGTAATCATTGCAATCCCTTGTTTAATTTCACCATTAATAACAGGCATACTGTAAATTTGATTGTCGATGGTGAAAGCGATCGTTTTTCCAATATTTTGTTTTGTAAAATCTGCCCATTCTTTAGCACCCTTTAAATTGAAATAAATCTCCACATTATTTCCATTTGCTTTGGTCTTTTTTATAGACGATAACTCAATAACCGTGCGTGGTCTTATTCCAACTATTGTAAACTCTTTTTGGTCTTTATCGACCCGATTTATTGTTTGAACAAGTTTAATGTTTTGTTCCGATAAATCGAATTGAAGAACTTTAGAATCTGCGTTTGAAATATAACCAAGAACAGATAGTTGTTGATTGCTTTCGATTTTAGAGAATCAATTACTGCAGCAGGTATTTCATTTATGTTTATTACTTCATGGATTCCAAATACAACTTTTTGATTGTTTGTTTTTTGCTCTGAATCGCATGAAAATAAGAAAATTAGAAAAGTAAAGGACACTAAAAATACTGCTTTCAGTATCTTGCTGTTTGTTGTTTTCATCGTTTTATTTTAGGAGTGTTGATGACCGCTAGATGTTGTAGGCTTGTTTGTAACGGTTTTGTGATAGTGGTGTGTTGAAAAAATAAGCCGCGGCTGAGTTACGCATTGAAACCCGTCTTGCTTTTTTATGCCATATTTCATTCTCAAAGAACAGTTCGATGAGAATATTCATATAACTCAATAATAATTACTCTGCTTGATTAATTTTGCGTCGACCTATTTTTGCCCCGGCAATTGCTCCAATCATTGATATGACAATTAAACCACTTTGTGCAATCACATATGGTAAAAGTCGTACTTGGTATTCCGATGTAATTATCACAAGGATGATTATATTAAATCCATTACAAATCAAAGGAGTGTACCAAACGCTTTTTGGATGTGTTTTGCAAATACTAAAACAAGAAGCAGTAAGTAATAGAACATAAACCACTAATACAGGTATATCGGTATTAACAGATTTTGATAAATCTATATACTCGGATAACTCGAAAAGTCCAATTGTTACAAAGAAAATTATTAAGGACAATGCCCAAGCCGGAATGCCAGCTAAAGGGGACTTTTTAGCTTTTTTTCGCATAATTACAAGTTAAGCATTTTTTTACTTTTAGGCGTAATGGTCGATTGTAAGTTATCGTGGAGGTTTTCGGAGAACGTTCACTTTTCCTTTCAAACAATGAGTCAGCTATCCGGATTACTTCGGAAGGTTTTTTATTTTTAACAACAAATCTTTTTGTGCTATTTCGCCCTTCCGATCTATAAAGCGAACCCTAAATCTATAGTTGCCAAAATTGTTTCCATCATCAAAATTAATCTGCCATGGATCTGTTGATGACACCGAACGGGCATTCCAGTAAATGGTATTGGCCAACCCGGACGAACTTTCAAGGCTGTGTTTTTCGTCTGCATCCCGACTTAACATTTCGTAATCAAAAATTACCGCTCCCTCAGGTAGTTTCATATCAGCCCAATTCCCTGTTTTTGAATATACATTAATAAGCCCACCATAAATTTCTTTTCCAACTACATAAGGTTTACTAAAAACCTCGATGCGATCCAAAGCATTGGGGTTAACCTTTAAAAATTCGCGATTATCGGTAACCACTACATTATCAATTTTTATTAGTGGTTGATAAATGTACATTTCAGAATAAGCTGCCGAATTATCAATCATAATTTTATAATTGTTATCGGTTTTGTAGATATGAATTTGTAAAAACAATTCATCAAAATAATCTCTTAGCTCGGGCAGCAGAACATAATTTGAAAGAGACACCACCTTTGAATCATCTGCAAGGTCTGATTGATAATTAAGCTTTTGAGGTTGTTTGACGAGATCAACAGACTCAAAATAATGATTGATCTGGCTGATTAAACTTAATGGATTTAGTTGTTCTTTCCGGTCATTAATAAATGAAGTTGAGATGTACGGTAATTTAACAGGGTGCTCGCAATAGTCGTTATCTACATTAATCTGCAACTTTTCATTATTCTCGTTTTTAACCGATAGCAAAATTTCCTTACTTCCATAAACGCTGGGCAATACAAACTGAAAACGACCTTTTTCATCGGTAAGGGAATTTAATATGATGTTATTTTTATGCAATAAAGTCAGATATACCGTCGCAAATTTTGCAGGTATATTGTTATCCGTCAAAATTAGTTGGCCTGACAGTGACATGCCTCTGGTTTCAGGCAAATAATTCATATTTTGTGGTGCTTGCACCTTTTTTATAGGTCTTAATTTTAAATAAGTTTCAGCAATTGCACTGGCTTTGGAAGCCGACAATACAAAACTACCCTGTTCCGCATGATTCGGTTGCAACAAAAAGGCCTGACCATTGGTGGTTTTTTGTTTACTTATATATACATCCAGGTCTTGATAAGAAATTGTGTCTAGCGAAAAATCGGGTTGGTAATCCGCAGCCTTATTAAGCACCTCGTTACTTTGCGGATTTATGATGGTGACCGGAAAATAAAAATAATCCTGATTCGAGAAATTTCTCATCCATTTTGTATATGCTTTTATGTAATAAGTTCCTGTTATCAGGGTTTGCGGTACTTGTATTTTTGCATTGCAAAATCCTTGATTTAACAGATATTTACCCCGATTAAACGAATGCCCCAAATAATCAATCAATTCAATATAAATTACCTGACTAAAAGTCTGTTCATTGGCTAGATTGTTAACTATTTGTGCTGCAAATAAAATATCTTCGTTTACAAAATAAATATCCCGGTCGGTAAGTAATGATACACGTTCTTTAATTTCGTTAAACCTTAATGAATCAATTATTTGTGCTTCTGAGTGCCAACAAAGAAGCACCATTAAAAAAACAATTACTGATCGCTTAAACATGCTCATATTTAAAATTAGTTATGTATATCATTCTGATGGATTATCGTTTTACTTGTCCTTCCAAAAATCGGGTATTTCAATTTCTCCACCTTTCAATCTGCAATCAAAACAATCTGAAGAATCAAACTCGTTATTGTTTGTAAAATAGAGAGGCCATTGTTCAGGTTTTGAAGAATATATCCAACGTGTTTGTCGCAGTGGGCTGGCCTCACACCTAAAATCGGTGTTAAAATATACGCCTGGAACATCTTGCAAGAAAATCCTTTTTTGTTTCACATCTGATACACTAAAATAGCCCAAAACAGCTTCGTCGGTATCGCTGGTACAAATCATATTCCCTTTGGCATTAACCGGCTGTTTTCCTAATAAATTGTTATTCTCTTCCGATGTTTCTTTTAAAATACGCCAATAATCATAAATCTCTTTTGATACTGATAATTGGTTAACCAGCAGGCTGTATCGGTAATACAACCTTTCCGACTGGTTGTTAATAAACAACAAGGGATGTTGCTTAAACTCATTTCCGGCTTGGTAGGCAGTAGATAATACTTCGATATTATTTGTGTTATGGGTTTTATAACAAATGCTATATGTCCAATCTTCGTAGCCCAGGTCTACCCATTTTCCAATCCAATAACGCTGAATGGGATGGGTTGAATGATATTCGAAACTTTCCTCTAATATGTAGCGATAGTATTGGCTTTGCTGGTCGTTGACTTCTAAATCTAGATAGATTTGTACACCATGTTGCGGAATGTTGCTAAATGGTGGAATATAATCGTCGAGCACTTCATAATAGACGCTATCAACATCGGCTGCTTCAATAAAAGACTGAAAGTCTGACTCGTACTCTTTGCCATTGGGATCCACAAACTGCAATTTAAAAGCATTTCCTTCAACAAAATATTCCCTAGCTATTTCACCCTGATATACACCTGGATGTGCTGTAGCTTCCTGAAAAGGAAATACACGGTTTTGCATATCTACAACCTTTACCAAGCATCCGCCAACAGGCTTATTATTAATAGAGTCGGGCGATATCGTTTGCGAAATAAAAATGGTTTGCGTTTCTGTTGAATTCATCAGGGTAGCATCAACCGCATACAAGGTTTCTAAATTGCTTAGTGCAAAAAAATCGTAGTTTTCGACACACGACATTAATACTAAAAACAATAAAATATATATGAATTTAATTATTCTCATAATTTCCTAATTTAATATTCCAGCTAACGGTGAAAATAGGCACGCCGATTACTGAGTATTTATAGCCTTCGATACGCCCACTAACCGACTGGAAATATATAGAATATGGATTATTGCGTCCGGTAATATTGTACACATGAAATCCCCAACTACTATGAAAAGGTTTATTTTTTTTCAAATTTCCTTCCAGCGTTAACGACACATCGGTTCTGAAATAATAAGGAACTCTGAATTCGTTTCTTTCCGAGTAGCGAACATATCTGGTATCTCCAATAAAATAATAGGATACCGGCAGCGTTATGGGTCTGCCCGTAGCATAATTAATTGTTGTTGACAGACGAACTCTGCGATTAAAATTATAACTAGCGGCTAAATTTAAGACGTGTGGTTTATCGAAACTTGAAGGATATTTTTTGCCTTCATTAATTACAAATCCGTATTGATCATCGAAGCTCATAAATGACCGTGAGTAGGTATAGGAGACCCAGCCGTTTATCTTTCCTCGGTCTTTCGACACCATCAATTCAATTCCATATGCATCCTGATCGCCCTGAGCAGTAATGGTTTCGGTGTTTTTTGTGTCGATAAAATTTGCACCGTCAATAAATTCGGTAACATTTTTCGATTTTTTCAAATAAACTTCGGCTGAAGTTGAAATACCCCATGCTACAATATTTTTATATAAGCCCAGTGCGATTTGCCTCGAGTGCATGGGTTTTGAATAATAATCTACCATTTTCCACTGATCGGTAGGATTTATGCTGTAAGTATTGCTTAATAAATACATGTACTGATTTATTTCGCTATACGATAATTTTACCGAATTAAAATTGTCAATGTTGTAATCTATACCCAGACGGATTTCAGGCGATTGGTAGTTTTTAATAAGCTCTCCTCGACCAAAAGACAGCGTGTCAACAACATGAGCATCGTACAAACTGGTGCCTTCCTGATATACATTAACTGTGCTTGGCCCCAGGTAGGCATAAAAATTATAACGCAAACCTACATTTAAACTCAGTTTATCCATAAGGTTAAATATACCGGCTGCATATACCGAGGTGTTTATGGCCTGCTCTTCGCCTAAGTTCAGATGATCGCGCCTGGATTCTTGATTAGCTGCTGTAATTTCGCCCCTGTTTAAATGATATTTTATGGCATCCCAGCCAAAATTCAATCTGGTTTTATCGTTCATTAAATACCTGAAGTTCTGTTTTATTTCCAGATGATCGAGCCGGTGATTGTGTTTGTAAGCCAAACTCTGCACCGTATTATCAATGGTTTCAAATCCGAAAATCGTATAATTTAGATTTGAAGTCAGATTTAATTTGTTGGTAAATTTTTGATCGTGCTGAATGCCAAAACACTGGTTATAATATTCATAAATATTTTTATCATTCAGATTAAAATAATCCTGACTTCCGTACGCCACCGCTTTTAAACTGCTTTTATCGTTAATCGTATAAATTAAACTGGCATAACCATCGTAAAAATTAACTCGGCTGCGGCGTAAATTTTCGTCAGGCAAGCGTTTTAATATATAGTTTGAGTAGGTCGATCGGCCACTTACCAGAAACGAAAGGCGTTCTTTTATTATCGGGCCCTCAATCGAAACATTGGCCGATACGGGACTGATTCCGCCTTGGGCAAAAAACTTTTCGGAATTTCCGTTTTTTGAATTCACTTCGAAAACCGACGATAAGCGTCCGCCATATTTGGGAGGTAAATACCCTTTGTAAATTGAAAAATCCTGAATAACAGCTGAATTGATGGAGGAGAAAAATCCAAACAAATGCGAGGTACTATATACCGGAATGTTATCCAGAAAAAACATGTTTTGATCGGCGTTTCCACCACGTACATTCACTCCCGACGACCCCTCGCCAACACTAACAATTCCGGGTAACAACTCTGATATTTTAAGAATATCTTTTTCGCCCATTAAACTGGGCAGCTCTTTAATTGCTGCACTCGATATTTTATCGAGGCCAAGCTCGGTACCCCTGATACTGTAATTTTGGGTAGCATTAATTGTTATTTCTGAAATGGCCGTAACTTCTTCCTTCATCGATACGTTGAAACTACCCGACGACCGAATATCCAAAATATATTTTAAATCAGCCATTCCAAGACTTCTGAATTCCACTTCGTATTTTCCGGGTTCAATTATCAATTCAAAGTTTCCGTTAACATCGGTCGATGTTCCATATTTTTCTTTGATTAAATAAACTGTGGCTCCAATTAAAGGTTCGTTTGTTTTAGCATCAAAAATGCTGCCTTGTATTTGTACCTTTTTGTTCTTGTTGAAACCATTTTTTTTACCAATTACCAGTGTTTCTTTAATGTTCGGATCTCTGCCTCTTTTAAAGGTGGATGTTGCATCGTTATTATGCTGAATGATGAAGTCAGATTCATAAATATAATCTGGCAGGTTTGGTTGAAATCCCAGTTTTGGGATAAATACTACCACTTTTGATGGCAGATAAACATAGGTATATGATGTAAAAGATAATGCCTGATCGATAATTTTTGCAACCGTAATAGTATCTGCTTGTAAGTTGACTTTTACATTTTGCGGCAGCGAATCTTTGTACAGAAAATTAATATCGGTTTGTGATTCAATAAAGTTGCACACCTCATTTAACCCGGCTTGATTAAAATTTACACTCAGCTGCTCATTCAAATCCTGTGCAAAGTTTTGCATTGCATTTAGGAGGAACATTGCCAGGATAATTATTTTGAAATTATTCATTATTGATACAAATCATTAATATAGTTAAACAATTGTATCAATTGAACATCTGTTATTTTACCAAATCTATATCTCTTTTTGGCCAAAAACTGTTTAACATCTGCGATATGTTCCTGAGGTATACGTTTTAATAATGCATGTTTGGTGTTAACCTGCTTTATGCTGTTGTTTATTTTAATATAATATTTTACATCTTTTTCGGTGTAACCGTAGCCCTCGTTTCTGCCTTTTTTCATAAATTTAAAATCCTTCGAATAAGCTGCCATACACGCTATACTATCGGCAGATATAATTTGTATAAACCGGCTTGGTATTTCATTATTCTGATTTTTTATAAAATATTTATCACCCAGCCAAAAAGCGTCAATATTTTTCTGATCCAAAACCAATTGTATTTCTGTCCCATATTCTGGGGGCGTTTTGATTACCAACTGATCTGTTTCAATGTCGTATTTTAACTGCACTGGTTGGTAAATTTTATGCTGATATTTAATTTTTGATGAAATAAAATCACTGTCAAACAAGTAGGCATGCCCTGCAATAGTATTTGTCTTCGGAAAATATTTAACACCACGATACAATTGCTGATCTATGCCATATTTTTCATCCAGTAGATTGATTATTTTTTCCGGATTCGTTTGATCTTGGCTCATGGCGGATTGAAAAGTGCAAAAAAATAAATACACGACTATGGGGATTTGGATAAACCGAAACTGCATATTTGTTGTTTGTTGTGAAGTTCAAATATATATAAATGTTTGCTAAGCATGGCCCTTTAATGTACCGAATAATTGTTTACGGTTTATTTAATTGTAGTGCGGATTTTCGGAGAACGTTCACGTGGGCAGGAACTGGCGTACGCAGCGAGAATTTGTGTTGTACACACTACCTTGCTCCCTATAAAATTCTCACATTGTTACCGATGTGGTTTTAATCCGATCTATGCAACTCGAATAAACACTTTACTGGCAATTAACTATACCGTGTGTTCGCAAAATGTTCCTATTGTGACAGTTGGCAATCAAGAATCGTCAATCTTGTATCCAAATATTTCAAGTTTATCTTCGTTATAGCATCCGGTATTGAATTGATAACCACTTTTATTCGCTACCCTTCAAAAATGTTCCTCCGTTTTATTCGTTTAAATTTATAATCACCAACATTAAATATATTAGCGTCTATTTTATTAAATTCTTAAAGGCTGATCCAAAAATTAAATAACTGGTATTTCCACCAATCGTGCCCTCGTTTTGTCCCCACAGAAATGGCCAGTCATCGTAGTTTTCAAAATGGTCGGGTTTTCTGAATAGTATACCCGGAGCAACATTGCCCGGAATAAATGAGAAATCAGCCCTGTTATTACCATAAAAAACTGCTTTGGGACGAGCTGCACCCACTGTTGCCACCAACGAATAATTGTGATACGGGTGGCAGCCAAATAGCCAGTTGGTGGTCTTATAAGCATGGCTTGATTCTACAATATCAGGGAAATATAAGTTAGCAAAGCAAATCGTGGTGCCAAAACTTACGATGGCTCCACCTCCTGCCCAGTTACCAAGGCCAATTGGCACTCCGTATGGATTATCCTTTTCAAGTTCGTCGATATATTCTTTGTACTTTACAACATAAGGACGGAGTTTTTCTTTGAATGATGCGTCCATGTGTGGTATGGCATGTAATGCCGTCAAAATAGTCCAGCTGACGTTTCTGTCGAGCGCAGGCCACAAAAGTTCCTGAAATTTATCGATATATTGTTGCTCCCCGGTTGAGATGTAGAGTTGAAGATTGGTGGCCATATCTGCTGATCCACCGCCCCGGCCAAAGCGATTAGGTGGCTGATTGACCAGTAATTCGGTTGCCTCTTTCAGAAGCCTTTTTGACTGTTGCAATGCTCTTGCCGATAGATCATCGTTATATCCCTTCAACGCACGACTTGCCGCAGCAAACATCGTTGCGGCCCTGAGATCGAGGCCAGGATTGCGGCTTGTAAATGCCCACATATCATCCTTAACGCCGCTCGACCGACCATCAGGGGCTATTTCGTAAGGGCCAAGGTTCGGATTATAAGTAAGGCCATCTGTTATTGAGGCTGCGTCACCAAGGTGATGGTAATTATCGAGAACAGAGTTAGAGAGTGTTTGTGCCAT
>JBNKOT010000523.1:0-3242 GCA_050294855.1 Draconibacterium sp.
GCATTGTTCGAAATTGAAAATGATAAAATAGTTTCGGTACTAAATGTTCAACCACCACCACACGAGCCCGGTGTTTTGCCCAAATGGCTTGCCGACAAAAATGTTACGGATGTTCTTGCAGGTGGAATGGGACAGAAAGCAATACAAATATTTAACCATAACAAGGTGAATGTATTTGTTGGAGCTCCAAAATTAGCGGCATCTGAATTAGTTCGCGGATTTATGAATAAAACCATTGAATTCAACGCCAACTACTGCGATCATTAAACAACGGTGTATCATAAAATAATGGTGAATTCTTAAACAAAATGCAAAATCTAATACAAATTCATTAGTTTGTCGGGTTACGTAAAACTTCTCTTAGAAAATTCTTTGAGGAGTTTTATTATTTGAAAAAGATGCAGAAATGAAAATTGCAATTGCCAGCGGAAAAGGCGGAACCGGAAAAACCACTGTTTCCATCAACTTAAATTACTATCTCAGCAAATATTATACTGAAAATACAACATTGATCGACTGTGATGTGGAAGAGCCCAACGACGCCTTATTTTTTCGGGAGCCAACACTTATCAGCGCCAAACAAATCTTCCGAACTGTTCCGGAGATTGACACAAACCAATGTACCTTTTGTAAAAAATGTGCCGACTGGTGCGAGTTTAATGCCATCACAATTTTGAAAAACCGGCAATACGCAAAAATCGATAAAGATCTTTGCCATTCTTGCGGAGCCTGCACAATTGCCTGTAATTTTGGCGCCATAAACGAAAAAGATGATCCGCTGGGTTTTATCAATCATTACAATACCGGCGTAGGAAATCGGCTGATAGAAGGTAGACTTGAAATTGGATCGGCACTACAAACCGCATTAATTAAAGCGGTGAAAAGGGAAATCTCGAATGACGAAGATATTATTATTTACGATGCACCACCCGGAACGAGTTGCCCGGTTGTTGAAACTGTTGCCGATGTCGACTATGTTATTTTAGTGACCGAACCTACCCCATTTGGCTTACACGATTTAAAAATTACCGTTGATTTATTAAAAGATCTGAATAAACAATTTGGAGTAATCGTCAACAAAGCAGAATTAGGTTCGAACGACGTCTACAATTTTTTAAAGCTGAATAATATTGAGCTGCTCGGAAAAATACCTTTTAGTAAAAAATATGCAGCTCAGTATTCGCAAGGAAATTTACTAGAGAATATTCCTCCGGAAATTGAAAAAATATATTTCAGGATTATCGAAAAACTAAAATTCAAATTTTCAGAACAATTAAAATTGCAGCAAAAAAGTGCATAAAAGATAAAGAGCTGAAAAATACAAATACTGTTTATTTGAAATATGAAAGAGATTACAATTTTGAGTGGGAAGGGAGGAGCAGGCAAAACAAGTGTAACTGCAGCATTGGCTTCGGTTGCACAAAATACCGTTTTCTGCGACAACGATGTGGATGCATCGGATTTGCATTTAATATTCAATCCTAAAATTATAGAACAATACAAATTCAGCAGCGGAATAACCGAAGTCATTCAGAACGAAACCTGCAACACCTGTGGAATTTGCAAAGACAACTGTCGTTTCGAAGCGATCAAAATTAATGATTCGGGCCGCTACGAAATAAATCCATATTTATGCGAAGGCTGCCGTTTGTGCGAACGAATTTGCCCCGAAAAAGCAATCCGGCCCACCGAAAACAACAATAACGATTGGTTTGTTTCCGACACTCGTTTTGGAACTTTGGTGCATGCAAGAATGGGGCCCGGCGAAGAAAATTCGGGCAGATTAGTTACAAAAATAAGAAACAGGGCCTACGAAATTGCAAAACAAAAAAAAGCCGATTTTATTCTGAACGACGGCCCTCCCGGCATTGGATGTTCTGCCATTGCATCGATAACCGGTACCGATGCAGTTTTATTAGTTATCGAACCTACAATTTCGGGACTACACGATGCAAAAAGGCTGGTTCAATTGGCCAAATCCATTGATGTTCCAATTTCAGCAGTTATTAATAAATACAACATCAATCGCACAGTTACAAAAGAAGTAGAAGACTATTTAATTGAAAATAAAATTCCTATAATCGGGAAATTACCATTTACAAAAAAGATGGTCGAATCGATGGTCGCCGGAAAAACGATAATTGAATTTGACGAGCAAGATACATTTAACAGAAGTTTTTTTTCGATCTGGAATAAAATCATTAATATGGATGAATCAGTCGTCAAAAATTAATAGATTAGAATAAAAGTAGATTTATGAGAAAAATATTCGATTTTTATATCAGTGGTTTTAAAAACATGTCGTTGCACAGTAAAAAACTATGGATTATTATTCTCTTGAAATTATTTATTCTGTTTGCAATTTTGAAAGTTTTTTTCTTTCCTAATTTCCTGAATTCCAAGTTTGACACGGAACAGGAAAAAAGTAATTATGTAATTGAACAATTAACAAAAAAATAAGTATGGAACATTTAGACATGGCACTTGTAGATTGGTCGAGAGCGCAGTTTGCACTAACGGCAATGTACCATTGGGTTTTTGTGCCGCTTACTCTCGGACTCTCTTTTATCGTGGCATTTATGCACACCCTTTATTACAAAACCAGAGACGAAAAGTGGAAAAACATGACAAAATTCTGGATGAAACTATTCGGAATTAATTTTGCAATTGGTGTGGCAACCGGGATAATTCTCGAATTTGAATTTGGATTAAACTGGTCGAATTACTCGTGGATTGTTGGCGATATTTTTGGTGCACCGCTGGCTATCGAAGGAATACTGGCCTTTTTTCTTGAATCGACATTTATCGCAGTTATGTTTTTTGGTTGGGAACGAGTGAGCAAGAAATTTCACATGCTTTCTTCCTGGTTTGTTGCTTTTGGTTCGAATTTATCGGCTCTTTGGATTCTTGTTGCAAATGCCTGGATGCAAAGCCCTACCGGCACAAAATTTAATCCTGAAACAGCACGAAACGAGATGGTTAACTTTTTTGATGTTGCCCTCTCTCCCACTGCCATTTATAAATTTTTACACACCGTTTCGCAGGCTTATATTATCGGTGCATTGTTTGTTATTGCTGTTAGTGCCTGGTTTATTCTAAAAAAACGGCACCTCATTTTTGCTCAGAAAAGTATATTAATTGCTTCGGTTTTTGGGTTACTGGCTTCAGTTTTTGTAGCATTTACCGGCGATAGTTCGGCCTACGATGTAGCGCACAAACAACCCATGAAATTGGCCGCCATG
>JBNKOT010000524.1:0-3203 GCA_050294855.1 Draconibacterium sp.
ATTTTTAGATATAGCGCTAGGTTCATCTTCTGAATTAGAAACACAAATAATAGCCCAAGAATTGAAATTCTTGTCTGAACAAGATTTCCTAGAATTAAGCTCAAAAGTTAATGAACAACAAAAAATGATTGCCGGATTACAAAAAAGTTTGAACTAAAAGCTAATAGCTAATGACTAACAGCTCAAAGCTAGATTATGAAAACAATAAAATACATATTACAAAAAGAATTCCGACAGATATTCAGGAACAAAACCATGCTGCCCATGATTTTTCTTGTTCCAATCTTACAAATGCTTTTGCTTGTATTTGCTGCCACTTTCGACATGAAACGTATCGACCTGGTGGTTGTCGATGAGGATTTGTCGGTAACATCGCGAGAATTGATCGCCAAATTCGATGGCATTCCGTTTTACAAAGTTTATTTACAAGACAATGTTGTAAATGCCGAGCAAAAATTATTAACCGATGAAGCCAATGCGGTGATGATTATTCCGCCCGATTTCGAAAAAAAACTGGTCCGCGACGATCAGTCAGAAATACAACTTCTTGCCAATGCAATCGACGGAAATTCGGCTCAGTTGGTTTTGTCGTACTCAGCAAATATTATCGGCGATTACAACAAAAATATTATCGCCGAATGGAAAGGTCTTCCCGAGTTTAAAGCCCCGAGCCGGGTAAAAATCATCGAAAACTATTGGTACAATCCCGGGCTTGATTACAAATGGTACATGGCTCCTGGAATTTTAGCCATTCTGGTTACGGTAATCGGCATGTTTATGTCGGGAATGAATTTGGTGCGCGAAAAAGAGATCGGAACAATCGAACAATTGAATGTTTCGCCGGTAAAAAAATACCAGTTTATTATCGGGAAACTTGTGCCCTTTTGGATCATCGGGTTGTTCGATCTGGCGTTTGGACTTCTGATCGCCTGGATAGTTTTTAACCTGCCAATTGTAGGTAGTTTGTTGGTACTTTTTGGTTTTGCAGGAATTTATCTCGTTAGCGTTTTAGGACTGGGATTACTAATCTCGACAATTACCGACACCCAACAGCAGGTAATGTTTATCAGCTTCTTTTTTATGATGATTTTTATTTTGATGGGAGGCATTTTTACTCCGGTTGAAAGTATGCCCGAATGGGCACAATTGGCCAACCGCTTAAATCCAATTTTTTATTTTATGAAAGTTATGCGAATGGTGGTTTTAAAAGGATCGGGCTTTTTCGATATGATCGAAGAATTTGTTTCATTACTTGTTTTGGGCATCACCTTTTTAAGTTTGGCCATTTGGAAATATCGTAAAACAGTGTAGAGTTACAACTATAAAAATTACAATCAAAAAAGTCAGGAATAAACAATTTAACAAAACTTACAATTCTACGTTTAAAAACAAAGTCGGAGTAAATGGAACGGCTTCGCTGTAAAATTCTACAAGATTTATTTCATCGACAGAAGTTTTTCGCAGATTAGAATATTTCAAATTATCGGCATTTAAGACATTTAAGACAGAAACACCAAGTTCGGCCTTTACTTTTCCGGGATTAAATTTATAAACTAAAGCCGCGTCTAAGCGGCTGTAATTCTGGTTTAATTTTATGCCTTCTTCGGTTTCAAAATTAAAACGTTCAAACCCCGATCCATAAACATAGTTTGCAGAGATAAAAAATGATTTTAGATTAAAAATTCCGGCAAATTTAATCTCATGAGTCTGGTGGTGCGGAGCCAGTTTGTATGAATCTTTTGAATAAAACGGAAAATGTTCTTCCGTTTTGCTCAATGTATAAGAAACCCAGGCCAAATGTCTTTTGTACTCCTTTTTAACAAAAACATCCAGTCCTTTGGTTTTTGCATCTCCTTTGTAAAAATCGCGAGCAAATCTTTTAGAACCGTTATAAAACCGGGTTAAACCGTCTGTGGTTTTATAATATCCTTCAGCACTAAATACGAATCCGTTTTTTTGAAAAGAAACACCTCCGATCAGGTGCTCTGAATTCAAAACCGGAATATTGTTTCCATCGCTGTTGGTCCAGAAATAAGAATAATTAAGACTGCTATCGATTACCGTAGTTTTTGCTAAAAACTGATTGTACAAACCCCACGAAGCATTAAGTTTTATCTCTTCAGAAATTTTAATTGAAGTTGAAATCCGGGGTTCAAAAAAAATATCACCCAACTCGGGAGCAAATACAACACGCAATCCCGACTTCAGTTCAGCGAACTTTCCGAATGGCAATTCATCCTGTACAAAAGATTCAATTCTTGGCGAACTACTATTGATATCAATTATTTTTTCATCTTTTGAATACCGCAACAAACGAACCTGGTTGTTTATAGCGCCGCCCCCAACAATTAATTTCTGACCACCATAAAAATTGAGTGTATGTTCTGCATTAAAAGTTATTTCATCAACGTTGTTTTCCGAAGAAATATCTTTTATGATCCTTTCATTCCCGTTTCGCTTTTTTTCAGTTCTGTTTTGTTCTTCCGCTGATCTTTCAAATACAGAATAACTTACTGTAAAATTTGAAGAACTACCGTTTTTCCACAGCTGTGTAAATTGAGAGGAACCTCCAAACTGTTGGTTGCGTTCTTCCTCTTCACGAATAAATAAATTAGTGATTAACTCGCCATCCATTTTGTAATCAAAACGGTCGCCACCCCCGTACATACTTAGCGAAAGTTGCCCTCCTTTTTTGGTCCGATAAGCATATTTTAGGTTTGCATCTCTAAAAACAAAATTAGGATTCACTTTAAAATCGATACTTGCCACGTCAGTATTTCCCTGAGATGAATTCCCCCTGCTCCCAAACAAACTAATATTTGCCGGATCGTAGAGTTGGTAATAAGTTTGCCGATATGCAGCCAACAACGACGATCTTTTTGAAAGCGGGATTTCCATCATCCAATTTATCGTGGTATTATTCACATTAAATGCAAACGAAGGTTTCTGAAGTGTTCCGTTTTTCCCTGCTATATCAACTATTCCTCCAACACGGCCACCATAACGTGCTTCGTATCCGCCCTTCATCACTTCAATGTTTTTCACAATAAAAGGATTAACTACACTAATATTATCGTTGAAGTTTTTTAAACCAAAAACAGTAAATCCATCGAACTGAATTTTACTGTGACTTTCATAACTACCCCAAATTAATAAATCGTTTGACTGCTCTCCGGCAGCTAAAATTCCCGGCATCAATCGTA
>JBNKOT010000525.1:0-3660 GCA_050294855.1 Draconibacterium sp.
ATATTCATCGATAAATTTTTCGAACGAACGAAAAATATCACCCAGAAAATAAATACAAAATACTAAACCGTTATTCATCTCAAGGAGTTTAAAATCCTTCCCCGAATGTTATAGTTCTGGACCATCGATATTTGCCGGAGCAAATTCATTTTGAATAATTCTGATTTTAGTTTCCGACGAGTATTTATTAATTATACGTTTTAGAAAAGTGGTTTTCCCGCTTCCCAAAAAACCGGAGATAAGGTGGAATGGAATTTTTTGCATTTGTTTGCTTTTTTCTATTTGTTGCTCTGCGACATCTTTGTGTTATTTGAGGTAAAGAAATAATCTCAAAAAAAAACAGAGGATTCACAGAGTCGGCAAAGAACTATATAGAATCCACCATTTCTCGCACTTTACAAATATGATCGGGAGTAGTGCCGCAACAACCTCCAATAACATTTGCTCCGGCATTGATTATTTTAGGAACGAGTTCTGCCATTTCGTTGGGCGTTTCGGGGAAAACGGTTTCGCCATCCTGGTAAATTGGCATGCCTGCGTTGGCATGCACCAGCACCGGAATATCGGAATTTGCTTTTCTGATTTCTTCGACGATTCCGATCATGTCGGCAATTCCGTTTCCACAGTTGGCGCCAATTAATTCTGCCCCGGCATCGATCAAAGTATTTACCATGTCGATTGGTGCTATTCCCATCATCGAACGGAACTCACCATTCATTGTTTTTTCAAATGTCATCGTACAAAATACTTCGCACTTTGTATTTTCTTTTGCTGCTTTTATGGCCAAACGGGCTTCGTCCAAATCGGTCATGGTTTCGATCATAATTGCATCCACACCTCCGGCTTCCAAACCCATTACCTGCGTTTTAAAAGCTTCGTACAATTCGTCTTCGGAAACATCGCCCATCATTAAAGTTTTTCCGGTTGGACCAACCGAACCCAGCACAAATTTATCGCCGGCCGCTTTTCTACTGATTTCTGCCGCCGTTTTGTTAAGTTCAAAAACTTTATCGCCCAATCCGTATTTTGAAACTTTAAAAATGGTGCCGCCAAAACTGTTGGTTTCAATCATGTCTGCACCCGATTCGATGTAACTTTTTGCGATCTCAAAAACATCGTCGGCATGTGTGATGTTCCATTCTTCGGGACACTCGCCGGGTTGCATTCCTTTTTGGTGCAACAAAGTTCCCCAGGCGCCGTCGGAAACCAATGTTTTTCCTGCTTTTATTTGATCGATAATTTTTCCCATAATTTATACATTAGTTGCTCTGTAATCTCTGTGATTATTCTTTTTCAACCACAAGGTACATAGGTTTACACAAAGTAACGAAAAGGCTATAAAAAATTCAATTTACAATTCTTTGATCCATATCTTTCATCTCATCCTGCTAAGGTTCAATTTCTTCCGACTTTATTTTTAGTTTTTCGAGTCGTGAAAAAAATCTGATAGCTCATCGGAACCTCATTCCAGATTTATTTCGGAATCTTTTTGCATCTAAAGATGCTGATCTGCCAGCTGGCGGACAGCATGACGCGCTTAAAATATTTTTTGAGTTCTCGTTTTTCTCTATAAAATCAGGTATAAAAATCCGGTTTTCTCAATCAACTTAAATTTTAAAAATTACCGCTTAATTTTTTGCGGAACTGTCAATCAGCTTTCAGTAGGTTTTCTCAATTCAAATCGGAAATTTCTACACTTGCGAATTTAAATATTCAACCAAACCTTGCGGATCGGATGAGTAAGCATCGGCACCAATTTTATCGCAGAAGTTTTTGGTAACCGGAGCGCCTCCAACAGCAACTTTTGCTTTTGAATCTGCAGCTTTGATGGCTTTTGTAATTTTTTCCATGTTTACCATGGTTGTGGTTAGCAACGCCGAAAGTCCTATAAATGCATTTTCATTTTCTTTTAAGGCTTCCACAAATTGATCAGCTTTTACGTCGGTGCCAAGATCCACAACTTTCCAGCCATTTCCTTCCACCATCATCGAAACCAGGTTTTTACCAATGTCGTGTAAATCGCCTTCAACCGTCCCAATAATAAAAGTTCCTTTTTGTGTTACTTCACCCGAAAGAAAAAATGGTTTAAGATGAAGCATTGCCGTGCTCATTGCTTTTGCCGACATTAAAACCTGCGGAACAAAAACCTTATTTTCGCGAAATTTTACACCAATTTTTGCCATTCCAACCATTAATCCGTTGGTCAGAATTTCTTGTGGAACGACACCTTCTTCGAGCGCTTGTTTTGTTAATTCGTCGGCACCATCCATTCCTTTCATTTGTGGTGGGTACGGAGCGGCTTTGTTTATTTTTCCGAATTCAATACAATCTGCAATTTTTGATAATAATTCGCTCATGGTCAATTATTGGTTTTTAGTTCTCTACAAAAGTAGAGGGAATTAAATTCCAAAAAATAGTAATTTTTTAGAAAAAGATGGAAAATATTACTTAATATTCGTTTCGGTAAAGAAATTTATTCCATGGTTGCCAAAAAGCGATATTTCAAAATTCCGATTCCGCTCATCGATGAGCAAAAGAAAAGCCCACTTTTTCGCGATTTATATTTATGCGAAATTGGTGAAATTGAAGTGGAAGGCGGGACGATTTGGAGTTCTACTTCGAAACAGGAAAACTACTTGTTGGTTTATTGTACCAAAGGAAGCGGAATTTTGTTGTTACTCGGAGAGCAGATTCCGGTTGCTGGCGACCAGTATTTTATCATACCGAAAGGAGAGGAGCTTAAATTTTATTCTGAAATCGATGTCATTTCTCAATTGCTGACTGCCTCTTTTAACGGCAAAAAAGTAAAACAAATGGAAAAGGAATTTTCCGTTGTCCGCCATTTAATTCCATCGGTAACTAACCGGGTGGCTAACCGCGAAATGTTGTTCGATGAGATTTTCAACAACCTTTCGAAAGGTTTTCACGACGAAAATCTGGAATATGTAAATTTTTGTTTTGGACATTTACTGGCCACATTTATTTATGCGTACAAAACCAGCGACGACATTGCCGACGAGTCGAATCCTGTGGTGCGGCGGGCGATTAATTATTTGGGCAAAAATCTGGATAAAAAACTTTCGCTCAATCAGCTGGCCAAAGAAGTCGGATATTCGCCAAGCTATTTTACAACACTTTTTAAAAAGGAAACCAATTATTCGCCAATTAGTTATTTTTCGCACCTCAAAATTGTAAAAGCCTGCGAGTTGTTGGATTATACTCAAATGAAAATCAAAGAGATTTCTTTCCATTTGGCTTACTCCGATCCGTATTATTTTACAAAAGATTTTACAAAAAAAATGGGACTTTCGCCACGGAATTACCGCAACCGGTTGAGTTGATGTTTGATTTACCCGACTGATGTTTTAACTTTATCCTGAAATCCTAACGAAAACAATAATGACCACACCATTTCTTATTTTCATCGTTCTATCGGCAGTCGGACTTTTGCTTTTTATGGTGCTGAAATTAAAAGTAAGTGCCTTTATTTCTTTATTGATTACCGCAATTTATGTTGGAATAATTGCCGGAATGCCCTTGAATGATGTGACACAGGCCATTCAGGATGGTATGGCCGGAACACTTGGTTTTGTAGCGACCGTAGTTGGTTTGGGTGCCATTTTTGGTGCCATGCTAGAAAGTTCGGGCGGAGCAGAATCG
>JBNKOT010000526.1:0-3046 GCA_050294855.1 Draconibacterium sp.
GAATAATAAATTGGGAGTGATTTTCGCTCTGTTTATGCTGATATCCGTTTTTGTTAATGGACAGCGTAGAGAATTTAAACCAGATGTTGAAAGCACAAAACAATCACCCTCGCGTACCGAAATTGTTACTCCAATTCATAAAAATGAATTCAGAAATTCTGATTGTCCGCAGCGTGTGCAAGGTGGAAATTCAAGAAAGGTAAACGGATACCTGGCATTCGACGGAGCAATGGACGGAAACCGTCAGGTAGATCCGCAAATCGCAGTGGGTGGTGGTTTTGTTTTGCATGCAACCAACCTTGGATTAACGATTTACGATAAAGAGGGAAATTATATAGATGGCGCATCTCAGCGTTGTTTTAACAAAGGAATCGACCCAAAAATGTTTTTCGATCCACATAACCGGGTCTTTGGTTTCGATTTGTGGAATCCGTGGGATGAAGCAAAGCTTAAACCGGTAAATATTGCCATTTCGGAAACAAGCGATCCAAGAGGTGCATGGAATATTTATCCGGTTCCTGCTCCGGGAGGCGTCGACGGCGGTGGAATTGGTTTTAGCAAAAAATGGATTGGCTACTCTTTTCCTGGAGGCGACGACAGAACATTTGTGATGAAAATGAGTGAAGCAAAAACCGGGAAGCCGGCAACTATTTATCATTTTGCAGGAACATTCGGACAACCCGTTTTTACGCAGGATAATATCGACGATTTATATTTCTTCAAAATTCAAAGAGATAATTTTGTGATTACCCGGGTTACCGATGGCGAAAATGGAGCACCAATGTCGGAAGTTGTAACGGTTCAAACTCATGGTTTAAAATACATTAATTATCCGCCACAATCTCCGCAAAAAGGAACCGAGCAAAAGACTTCTTCGGGCGACAGGAATCCAAAGAATATAGTTTTTCAAAGTGGATACATTTGGTTTTCGCAAGCCGTAAATTGCGAAGGTCGTTCTGCAGTACAATGGCACCAGTTAAAAACCGATGGCACTATTATACAGACCGGATTAATCAACAGCGAAACAAGTAATTACATTCAAACTACCATTGCAGTAAATAAAAATAACGATGTTTTGGTTGGATTTCAGGAAACAAATTCCAACATGTTTATTAGTCCGCGATTGGCATTTCGTAAAGCAGACGATGCACCCGGAACACTTTGCGAAATTATAAGTCTGGGTGAAGGAAAGGGTGCAACCGATGGCGTTTCGTGGGGCGATTACAGTGGTAGTGTTATCGATGGCGATAACCTCACCGATTTGTGGACCATACAAAGTATAACCAACACCAAAGGAAAAGGTGGAACTGTAATTGTAAAGGTGCCGTTTGAATAATATTTTCTAATTTACCATTCGCGGTCTTAACGTGGAAAAATAAGATTTCACGCAAAGTACGCTAAGTTGGAAAACACGCAAAGTTAGCAAAAGTGAGTTCAGCAATTTGAATAAAATGCTGTATTTAAGTTTTTAACTTTTAATCAGAGGTACTATTATTTTGTTGGATCCCTTCGGGACCCTTATTTCTGTTTGTATTTCTACCGCGGATTGTATCCACGGTTATTCATATTTAGTCACGTCGTGACATTTTTGCGGAAGTGTAATTGCAACATTAATTTGTTATAGAATTATTGACGGTTGAAAAAACAATGATAAATAATCAAACTTGAAATGTTCTGAATGAACTAAAGGTTATAAACCCGGTAACCCCGGTGGAATTAACTATAAAAATCATCAACTGCCCTGAAAGGGCTGAATGTGATTAATCCCTGGTTTTAACCGGGGGGGGCTAAACACAGTATGAAAATGGCGTAATTGGCTTGCCGTTTGAAATGTTACGCTAACATGCGCCACAATAATACTGTTCTTAATTCTTCTCTTGTCATTCTTATTTTCTCACTACCCAATCCTTAATCTCACTACATAATATCCAACTCATCCCATCCAAAAACCACTTGGTCGGATTTTGTTAGCCAACTTCATTAACATATTCTTTTTTTGTGGCAGTATTAATCCTAAATTTATTGCGATGAAGAACTTAATCACCTTTCTACTCTCTATTTTATTTGGTCTTAATTGTTTTGCGCAGGAAGTTGAGAAATTGCCGGAAATGCCGTGGGAAAATATTGTAGAAATATTTATGAATCAACATTCGGCAGCAACTTGGGGAACTGATATAAAGGTTACATTAGAAGGGAATTATCTGCCTGAAGATTCGATATTGGTTGCCGAAATTTTGCAAACCCTAGATTCAATAACAGAAAAAATTTCTATTGGTTTTTCACAGAGAGATAGAGGTAACATGGAGATATTCTTTATGGATTCAATTAATTCTTCTTATGAGGGATATTTTCTTTCCTATAATAATATTGAAGGTATTAGAAGGAATGTTTTATTTAGTGGAATTTCTAATCAGGAATTTAAAACATATTTAAGAATTTACATTGAAAAAGAGGAGATTGATCAAAATGCTTACCCCAATATTCTAAAAAATAGAATTGCAAGAAATTTGGTTGAAGGTGGTTTAGCATATCGAGAAAACCATCAAATTGCCAAAGATCGTAATAGTATTTTTAATCCGGTTCAAAAGTTTTTATATCAACCCATAAATAAATTGGATCGTGCTATCATCTCAGAAGTTTACAAACCAGATTTTACCAGCCGCTTAGAAATTGCAAAAAAACAGTATTCTCCAGTTATTCCCTGGTGGATAAAATTCGATCCTTATCAATTTTTGATCCTTCCAACAGGAATTCTTCTGATACTGTTTGCCTTTGTATATATTCGGTTGTTTAAATGGATTGATGAAAAAATAAGAATTGATATTATAAACTTCAACCTGAAAGTATTATTTGTACTAATTTTACTTGGCTTTTTGGGTAGTACTTACATTTTTTTTGCCGATTACTGGGATCGATTATATCCATTTGATACTAATTACTTTCATTCTTATCTTAAGAACCTGAGGGCAATCTCCTTTGTATTTGCAATTGTATTATTGCCAGGTGCTAACATTATTAAATATCTTGAAAAAGCTGTTTATGGGAA
>JBNKOT010000527.1:0-2744 GCA_050294855.1 Draconibacterium sp.
GTTAACGGCGCAGTCTGAATTTTCATTTGACCGATATCATACAAATGCAGAAATTCAGCAGTTTCTAAAAAAGTTGAAACAAAACAAAAGTTCGGTGGAATTACACCAAATCGCAACAAGCCCGGGCAACCAAGTAGTTACCATCATCGAAATTGGTAAAGATCTGAAAGATGTACCTGCTATTTTTGTTGGTGCAAATTTCGAAGGAAATACTCCACTTGCTGCCGAAGGTGCCTTGTATTTTGCACAAATGTTGCTCGATTCGGTTTCGTATACAAAAAATACCAAATGGTACATTTTGGCGCAGCCCAATCCTGATGCAGCAAAGGACTTTTTTGCTAAAGTAAAAACCGGGATGTCTGTAAACGAATTCGCCATAAACAACGACGTTGATGAGCAAACGAACGAAGACGGCCCCGATGATTTAAACGGCGATGGATTAATAACACAGATGCGCGTAAAAGATCTGGAAGGCAAGTACATTGTGTCTAAAAAAGATCCAAGAATTATGGATCGTTCCGATTCGAAAAAAGCGGAACGCGGCGTTTATAAATTGTACGAAGAAGGATTAGATAACGATGGCGACGGTGAATACAACGAAGATGGTATCGGCGGAATTAATGTTGGAATTTCGTTCCCACATCTTTTTCCACGCAGCAAAAAAGATGCTGGTTTGTGGTCGGGACAAACACCCGAAGTTTACAGCATTTTACGTTTTATTTACGACCGGCCAAACATTGTAATGGTTTACACGCTCGGAAGTTCCAACTTTTGTTTGGTTCCTCCAAAAGGCGGACGAAAAGGTGGAGCAAATTTGGAAAGCATCAAAATTCCTCGCCGTTATGCACAGATGTTAAACGCCGATCCATCAAAATCTTATTCGATGGACGAAATAATCGAAATGGTAAAAACATTGGTTCCGGCCGGAATGGAAGTTACTCCTTCGATGATTGCCGGGATGCTTGGTTTGGGTGCAGCAGTGAATCCGCTGGATGACGATCTAAAATTCTACACTAAATTCTCTGAAGACTATAAAAAATACCTGAAAGCTAAAAAATTCAACACAGAGACTTTGCCACCCACACCGGCAAAAGACGGTTCTTTTGAGTTGTGGGCCTATTATCACCTTGGCGTTCCTTCGTTTAGTATGAATCTGTTTTCGGTTCCAAAAGTAAAAGAGGAAAAGAAAAAAGTTGGTAAAACAATTTCGATGGACGACGTTGAAAAAATGAGTACCGAAGATTTTGTTGCTTTAGGTGAAGAAAAAATCGATACATTTTTAAAAGCGAACAATGCACCCGACCGTTTTTCTGCAAAACAAATTATTGAAATGATGAATTCCGGCAGGTTCTCACCAAAACAAATGGTTGGAATGTTGAAAAATATGCCTAACCCGGAAAAAGAAGACGAATTGAGCGAAAAAGATAAAGCGCTTTTAGCCTGGTCGGATAAAGAATGGAATGGTCAAGGTTTTGTGAATTGGGAAAAATATACGCACCCAACTCTGGGCGAAGTAGAAATTGGAGGCTATGCACCGTATCTTGAAAATACTCCAAAACCCGAGGCAATCGACTCTTTGCTTCAGGTTCAGCTCCCATGGCTTTTAGAACTTTCGAAAAACATACCCGAAATATCAATTGTAGATTCTAAAGTCAGTGATTTAGGTGCCGGAATTTATAAACTCGAAATTTACATCGAAAACAAAGGATATCTTCCCTACCCGATTTCGATTGGACAACGCAACGAACATCCTGCGCCTGTCGTAGTTTTGCTCGAAGGAAATATTACCTTTCTTGAGGGAATTCAACGTACGCCGCTTGGAGCAATTGGTGGAAATCAGGTGAAAAAATTAACATGGATGATAAAAGCGGATAATAAACCCACTATCGATGCAAAAATTCAATCGTCGGTATTCGGAACTAGTGTAAAACAAATTAAAATTGGAGGTTAATCATGAAACGAACTATAATATTTTCACTGCTGCTTTTATTGGTGTTCAACGGCTACTCCTCAATCCGTGGAAAAATTGAAGTTCCCTTACGTTTCGACAGGTACTACAATTACGACGAAGTAAACGCGGCTTTAAAAGCACTCAACACTGCTTTTCCTGAAATGACCAAACTCGAAGTTGTTGGAAAAAGCGAAGAAGGAAGAGAAATTTATGCACTTACCATCAACAATCCTAATACTGGTGATGCTGATAGCAAACCGGGAGTTTACGTAGATGGAAACATTCATGGAAACGAAATCCAGGCCGGCGAAGTTTGTTTGTATTATGCCAATTTGCTCTTAACTAAATATGGAGAAAACCCAAAAGTTACAAAAGCAGTCGACCGAAATGCCCATTATATTCTACCGGTGGTAAATGTCGATGGCCGTTATCATTTTTTCGAAGATGCGCACACACCAAATTCCAGCAGAAGTATCAGAGTTCCAAAAGACGACGATAATGATGGTTTGTTTGATGAAGACGCTCCCGATGATTTGGATGGCGACGGAAGTATCACACAAATGAGAATTAAAGATCCGAACGGAAATTACAAAGTAGATGCGGAAGACAGTCGAATTCTTGTGCGGATTAAACCCGGCGAAAAAGGAGAATACTCAATTATAGGTTCTGAAGGAATCGACAACGACAACGATGGAAGACTTAACGAAGATGCCGAGGGTTACCTTGATCCTAACCGCAACTGGGGTTACAACTGGATGCCGCCGTATGTACAAAATGGCGCCGGAGATTTTCC
>JBNKOT010000528.1:0-10450 GCA_050294855.1 Draconibacterium sp.
CTTCGATAATTTCGATGTTTTTGAATCCAACTTTATTCAGTGTATCGAGGTATTCTTGTTTTGTACTTGCACCTGCCCAGCATTCTGCAACTGCCTGCGGATCGCTTCTGTATTCTTCGGGAACTTCGCCGATCGAATAAATATCGCTCACCACAAACCTGCCGCTGTTTTTTAAAATACGTTCAATTTCGCTCCAGGTTTTAAATTTGTCGGAAGCGTGGTTAATCGTGCAATTTGAAATCACAAGATTTGCCATGTTCGACTTCAACTTTAAATCTTCGAGTTCCGATTTTATAAACTGTACATTTTTTACACCCAGTTTGCGGGCATTTTTTTCTGCTTTTTTAAGCATTCCATCCGAAACATCGATGCCGTAGGCAAAACCGGTTTCTCCAACTTCTTCTGCCAAGCGAATTATATCTGTTCCTCTCCCACTGCCCAAATCAACGCATACTTCTCCGATCTGGGCTTTTGAATAATCGATGGCTCCTCCACACGATAAACAACAATTATCGTCTTCAGCCAAAATCGAATATCTGACTTGTATTTGTTCGGTGTTCATCTTTTAAATTTATGACTTTATTAAATTACAACTAATTTTTCGCTATTCTGTTTGATAACAATGTGTTATACATCACAATTTTAAACCAATGCGCAAAACAGCTTGCTACGATTCTGCTTTCAGTAAAAAATCGTTGATTACTTTAACAAATTGCTCTTTGGGTAAAGCTCCCTGCGCCATTTGTGGCTGCCCACTGGCCGGAACAAATAACAACGACGGAATACTTCTGATTCCAAAAGCCGATGCAAGTTCTCTTTGTTTTTCGGTATTCACTTTGTAAATAGTTACCTTACCGTCGTATTCTTTTGCGAGCTCTTCCAAAACAGGAGCAACTGCTTTACATGGTCCGCACCAGTCGGCGTAAAAATCGATAATACAAGGTTTGTCGCCTTCGTATTTCCACTCTTGATTGACTTCGTAATTAAACACCTTTTCTTTAAATGTTGCGTTGGTCAGGTGTATTGTTTTAGAATCGGAATTGGTCGCTTTTATTGTTTCTGCATCCGCCGTTTGTGTTTTGTTTTCCTGCCTTGCTGAATTATTGCAAGCGGTTCCAAAAGCTGCTACTGCAACCAACAAAACAACGATGTATTTCATACTTTTCATTTCTATTCGTTTTAAATTAATCTTTAATTTTTCTGAACTTGTTGTAATACGGTTAAAGTCTGATGTTTTAATTTTCGGTCTTTCACCACAAGTGGTGTTACCGGAGCTTTCGATTTGGCATTAAAAATCATGTCGTGCCCCAAACAAAGTCCCATCATAATGTTGAGCTCTGTTTTCTTTTCGGCTAAATAATCTGCCTGCCCGGCCGGATTACACGACAATCCGCGGTAATCGGGCACTAAATCGCTAAACGGAACTTTCCCTAATTTGCAATGTACTTTATTAACCGTAAATCCTTTTTGGGTTAAAATGCTTTCCAATTGATCGGCCTCTTTCATAAAGGAAGTACAATTTGCAATGCCAATTTTTTTGATTCCCGCTTCGTTACAATATTCAATAATTTCGTTCACCCGGTCGATTTTGGGGTTCAAAGAATCTTCGGCAATTTTTAAAATTTCTTTGTCGTGAGTTGAGTATAATGAAGTATAATCTTTGTTTTCCATTTTTTCTGACAAAATTGTTTTTGAATTTTTACATCCCCGGAATTCGGGGTATTCTTCTAAGTTTTGAATTTTTAAAATAAAATCCCCACGCTTTTTTTAACCAGTGTCCTACTACTGGCAACATCAACATGGTTTCTTTTTTTGTGTTTCGAGCAACAAAAGCTGCTCCATCGCCTGAATCCATAACACAAACGATGTTTACTTTTTCGACGTAACTTTTTGTTTTTCCGGAACCTATAATTTGCTGATGCGCATTAAATGCTGCAACATCGGCCATAACTTCGGCAATGTGTCCTTGTTTTGCTGCCCACGGTGGTCCTATCAAATCGGCCGAATCGCCAATTGCATAAATATCTTGAAAACCTTCAACCTGACATGTTGGAAGCGTTTTAACAAATCCGGCTTCACTCAAAGGAAGTTCGGAATTTTGCAGTACCGGATGCCCTGCTCCTCCCGCAATAAAAACAATCAGGTCGCTTTCCAGCTTTGTTCCATCAACAAATAAAATTTCATTTTTGCTGAATCCTGTTATCTTTTTCCCAACGTGTTGTTTTATCCCGTAATGTTTAAAAAATTTACCTAAACTACCGAGTGCAATTTTTCCCATTTTTTTCCCGGGTTCTTCCATCGGTGCAAAAAAATTGAGTTCAAAATTATCTTTCAATCCTTTTTTCCGGAGGTAAGTGCTGATGTTAAAAAGCAACTCAAAAGCCGGGCCTCCTCTAACTGCCGAACCTTTTGGATCTTTGGGATTTCCTCCAAATCCAACGGCAATTTTACCTTTTCCCTGGGCAATAAGTTTATCGATTTCGCTGCCAATACTAAGTGCTTGTTCCGGTTTTCCGCAGATCGACAAAGTATGATTTGCACCCTCCATTTTTACCTTGTCCATGCCAAGGGCAATAAACAAATAGTCGTACGACTGTTCGTTTTTATGCAGGATTACTTTTTTGTTTTTAGTATCCAGACTTTCAACAGTGTCAATGATAAGGTTGAAACCATGTTTTTTCTGAAGATCGCTCAAAAGTATTTTGCTTTTGTCGAAACTTATCCCTTTTACCGGAATCCAGATCGAAATCGGATAAATAAAAAAATAGTCTCGGTCTGATATCAGAGTTACATCGTAACCTTTTTTGCGGAGCTTGATGGCAGCTTCAACACCCGCAAAACCTCCTCCTAAAACTAAAAAATGTTTCATGATCTATAAATTTAAATTTTAAACGAAGGTATGGCAACTTTATAAGTTAAACTTCCGTTCGGACATTCAGCAACACATTCAAGACATTTTGAACAACTAAAGCTTTCGGCCGGATTAGTCATGTCGGGTTTGTATAAACTAAACTTTTGTTTGTCGATGCTTGGCATGTAACAGGCTTTGTCGCATAGTCCACAGTTTTTACACGTATCGGCATTCAATTGAATTTTATAAAACGAAACTTTATTTAACAGTCCTGAAATCCATGCAATCGGACAACCAATTTTATGATACTGGTACATTTTCTGAAACGAATCGTTTGGATTGATTTTCATCAACATTTCCATTATAATTCCCATCGGACATCCCCAGCGGCAAAAAACTTTCCCCCAGATAATACCAATTGCCGATCCAATGCCAACAACCCACCAAATCGAATAATTGTAATAGTTCATCGACAGATAAATACCGATTCCTAAAACAACCTGAATGATTCTTCTGTTTTTTGTTAGAATACTGATGTATTTTTGCTTTTGGCCCATCTTTATTTTCTGTTGTATTGTTAGTACAAAACTTTATGGCGCAAAAGTATTGCATCTGCATGTAGACCGCAATGATTGTCAGTACGCTTATTTGGGAATTAAAATTGAAATATGACAGTTATTAAGCTGTCAAAAAATAGGATTGTGTTTTTGTGAAAGTAAATCGACTCATTATCAGCACCGAAGTCAATAAAAAAAGCCCCTACAAAACGGAGAGGCTTCGCTATAATTTATACACAAATTCTATTTCGAAAGTTGTGCTTTTCCGTCGATTCTTTTTACTACCTGTCCATAAATAATTAATGCGATTGCCGAAATTGAAGCGATCCCAACAAAATAAAACCAAATGTAATGAGCGTTGGAAGCAGCAACTGCCCACTCTTCGTGTGTGTCGAACAAAAGTGGATCGGGACAATATTTGGTTAACAGATAACCCGAAAGTCCAAAACCAAGAATGGAAGAAAGAAACGAGTGCAAATGACTAAATCCTAAATAAAGCCCTTCCTCGCCTTTTGGCGCTTGTAACGAAAAGTATTCCAAATAACGTGGCGAAATAAACGTTTCGGCCAAACCCTGAAACACAATTCCTACAATCATCATAAATGCAACCGGGTGAAATCCCCAAATAAGTTCCCCTCCAAAAAGGTTACCCGATGCCATTGCCAGTGCCGAAAAAGGCATAATAAACATACCAACTGTCATCGAAAACAGCGACGTTCTTTTACGCATTAATTGAGTAACAAAACCTACGGTTAAAAACACAACCAAAGGATTTACATTGGCAAACCACGAAATGGCACTGCCTTCGCCTGCCAGACGCAAAACGTATTTTGGCATGGTTGCATACAATTGATGTTGCACCATCCAAAAACCGGTTATTATTATTATTAATAAAACCAGTCGCACATTTGTAACCACCTTCACCAGGGCAGTAATAATCTCCTTAAAGGTTTTTACTTCGACTTGTTTTATGCTTGCTTTATAAAATAAGAAAACCAAAATTACGGCGAGAAATGTAATACCGGCTGCAAAATAATTCAAGGTAACCAGACCTTCGTTTCCCATTGCATCGCGCAAAGGTTTAACAATTGTTTTACCCGAAAACGCCCCAATATTTACCATCATATAAAAAATAGAATAACCTTGCGCCCGGTTTGCCTGTGTGGTTTCGCGTGCTACAGTTCCGGTAATACACGATTTTATAAACGAACCACCGATCATAATCAACAACATAATCGGAATGATTATCCATTTAAGATCGCTTTCGCGCAAACCATTAAATTGTGTGGTTTTGGTATATTCTACCAAACCGGCCGACTGTAACATAGTGGGCAAAACTCCCATGGCCAAATATCCTATCGAGAGTAAGGAAAAAGCAATTAATAACGATTTTTTGAATCCTATTTTATCGGCAATCGCACCGGCAAAAGTAGGTAACAAGTACAAACCGGCCGAAAACGATCCGGCCAACATTGCTGCCTGAAAATCGTTAAATCCTAAAATTCGCGACAAATAGAGTGTGATAACTATAAATACACCGTAATACGCGGCTCTCTCTAATAACTCAACCGCGTTGGCGACCCAAAATGCCCTCGTAAATTTAACTTTTTCAGCTTTACTCATTCCCCTTTTTTTAATTGTTTAAGTCCACAAAATTAACAGCTTAATTGTTTCCACAAAATGAGCACGTTTTTATAATCATAATACAATACTTTCCAACCAGTCTACTTTTTTCTACCTTCGTTTTATTGAACTAACAAATTAACAATGAATGTGTCGGAAGAAAAGACTTTGTTTGAAGCCATAAAAAGGAACGACGAAAAGGCATTCGAAAAACTTTTTCATCAGTATTATGGTCATTTGTGTTTATATGCCTCGCATATGCTGCTTGATGAAGTTTCGGCCGAAGAAATTGTCCAGGATTTTTTTGTTAAACTTTGGGAGAAAAGAAAACATTTAACCATCGAAACTTCGGTTAAAAGTTACCTATATCGTTCGGTCAGGAATTTGTGCCTCAATTTAATTCAACACAATAAAACAAAACTTCAACACGCAAAATCGGTTATTTCCGATGCAGCGCAAAATCCAGATCATGAAGATCAGTTTTACGAAATAGATTTAGCCCAAAAAATTCAGGAAAGCATTTTATCCTTACCCGAAAAACGACAAAAGATTTTCAGATTAAGTCGCGAGGATGGATTAAAATACCGCGAAATTGCTGAAAAACTCAACCTGTCGATAAAAACCGTTGAAACACAAATGGGACTGGCTATTAAAACATTACGCGAGAAATTAAAAAACTATAACACTTTTCTTACGCTTTTTTTATTCTTTTTAGAAAAATAAATTAGGGGTAAAAGATTTGTGTCCTGTCATTTTAGAAACATGAGTAATACAAAAAACATAGAGAATTTGAGCTGGGAGTTGCTTACAAAGTACATCAACAACGAAGCAAACGAACAGGAAAGAATCGAGGTTGAAACCTGGTTAAACGAATCGGAAGAAAACCGGGAGGAGATGGAAAATTGTCGAAAAATACTTCAAAAAGTTGATGCATATTATACCGCTAAAAACTTCGATTCCATTGCGGCATGGAAAAATGTAAATGCAAAAATCAACCCGACAAAACTTAAAGTTGTTCATCGCAAAAAAGTAAACTTTGCAGCCTTTTATAAATATGCTGCAATACTTATAGTTGCGATACTTTTAGGATCGGCCGGGTATTACATAACTTTTAAATCAGAAATTTTTTCGGGTTACAAACAAGTGGCAACTGTTGAAAAACAGTTGAATAACGAGTTTATTTTACCCGATGGTTCGGTGGTTACCTTAAACAGCGATTCGAAATTGGAATTTCCCAAACAATTTGCTAGCAACGTGCGGGAAGTAACCATTATTGGAGAAGCTTTTTTTGATGTAAAACCCAATCCCGAAAAACCGTTTGTGATCAATGCCGGAAACACACAAGTAAAAGTTTTAGGTACCTCTTTTAACGTGAGTGCTTATCCGGAAGCCGAAACCGTTGATGTTATTGTTACTACAGGAAAAGTGCAGGTTACCAGGAAAAGTGACGATTTGCTTGCCGAAAAAAGCGAAGTATTTCTTACGCCCGGCGAAAAAGGAACGCTCTTTATACAAAAGAACATTCTGGAAAAATCGTTCAACACCGATCCGAATTACCTGGCCTGGAAAACCAACGACATCATTTTTAACGAAACTCCGCTAAGCGAAGTCGTACGTTGTTTGGAAAAAGTTTACCACATCAACATCGAACTCTCCGAACCGGAGTTAGCCAACGAAGTGCTTACTGCACATTTCGACAAAAAACCCATCAGTTTTGTTTTGAATGTAGTGCGGCTCACATTCAATTTAGACCTGCAGGGAGAAAACGAAAACTACACATTAACGAGTCGCGCTGACGAACAAGTAAAGCTTTGAAGCCATGAAACATCCTATTAAAAAATAGAAAACAAACATTTTTATTAGGATAACAAAGTGAAAATTAAGGTAATAAGCCCGTAGCATTTATCAAAATATAATTGTTGTTACGAGCGAGTTACATTACAAAACTTGAATATTTTGAAATGAACTATTCTTGACAAAAGAATACGATTAAATTTTAGTCCTGATTCTTATGTCTTGATTCTAATTTTAAACAGAGGAAACGAACATGAAACTTAATCTGCAATATTACAAACAAGCCGGATTTAATTTCATCGAGAGTTCCGGATCTTACAATTAAAAATTTTAAAACGGATGAAAACAACTATTAATAAAATTTGGATTGCTTTTGTTTTTACTGCGATTGCTCTCATTTTTGTTCCTAATTATAATTATGCACAAGACACAAAAACACAGGCACTCGACCAAAACATTAGTATTTATGCTGAAGACGAGCCATTAAGCGAGGTAATCGAAAAAATCTGCAAATACTTAGATATCGATTATTCGTACAATTCAGAATTAATCGGCAACAAAAAAATCAGCCTGAATATTTCGAACAAACCAATAAAATTTGTGCTCGATAAACTGATGAAGGATTTTTATCTTTTATTCGAAATTGAAGACAATATTTTGGTGGTTCGCGATTATGTTCCTTTAGACGAAAGTATCGACTATGATCAAAACACTAGTCAGTACTTTGCCAATAACCGTGGATTTTTATTCGACAATCAACGAAAAAAATCGATTGTAATCAATTTTAAATCAGCCAGTAACCTGATTATTATTCCGGTAACCATCAACGATTCCGACACCTTGAATTTTATTCTCGACACCGGTGTTCGCTACCCGATAATTACCGAGTTACCCTTTATTAACAAACTTAATTTGAACTACATGATGCCGGTTCAGATTAAAGGTTTGGGCGAGAACGAAAACTTAACAGCTTACCGTTCGGGAAACAATGTGATGAAGATTAACGGACTTACTGCCCGAAACCAGGAAGTTCAAATGATTATCGACGAAAACTTCCAGATCTCGCACATGCTGGGCATTCCGGTTCACGGTTTAATTGGTTTTAACCTCTTTAAAGACTACGTGGTTGAAATTGATTATTTGAATGAAAAACTAACCCTCAACAAACCGGAATATTACAAATACCGCAACCGTAAAAAAGACATCATTCTTAATTTGCATTTCGAAGGAAACAAACCTTTTGTACTCACCAGCATTGTTACCGACGAACTCAAAGAAGTTCCCGTAAAACTTATGGTTGATACCGGTGCCAGCGATGCATTGTGGCTTTCGGAAAATTCCGACGAACGTATAAAACTACCCAAAGATCACATCGAAACCTTTTTAGGACGTGGATTAAGTGGCGATTTATTTGGTGTAAAAGGAAGAATTGATGGCATTTGGGTGGGCCCGCTTGTGTTGCCAAAACCAATTGTTGCCTATCCAAGTTCGGAGTTGATTGACCAGTTAATATCGAGCAACGACAGAAACGGAACTCTTGGCGCCGAAATTCTACGCCGGTTTTATGTAACAGTAGATTACAGAAACAGCCGTTTAACGCTGCGTCCTACGCATAAAATCAAGGAAGATTTTAATTATAATATGAGCGGAATGGAAGTAACGAATCCGATGCCGGGATTGCCAATTTTTACCATCAGCAATATTCGCGAAAATTCTCCGGCGTATTTTGCCGGCTTGCAGGAAAACGATCAGATTTTATCGTTAAACAGCAACCATCACCAATCGATGGATTTAAACGACATTAACTTGCTGCTACAAAGTAAAGAAGACAAAAAAATAAAAGTGAAAGTATTAAGAAACGGAGAAGAATTTAAAACTACTTTTGTATTGAAAAAGATGTTTTAATGTTTAAAAAATCTTGTCTGATATTACATGCCATCCTCTTGTTTGTGCTGCTGTCGGCGGGGCAACAACAGGATGGTTCTATTTTGGAAAGACGGGTTTCAATCAGCCAAAAAAATCAACCTTTAAGTAATATTTTAGACCAGATTAGTTGGCAGGCCGGAGTTTATTTTTCGTACGACGCCAACTCGGTAAATGCCGATAAAATCCTTTCTGTTGAAGTCGAAAACAAATCGCTTTTTACGGTTCTAAATCAAATTTTTGATGCTGAAAAGTTCAAGTTTTATGAACTCGAAAATCAGATTATTATTTCCAAAATCACATCAACAAAACCTGCTGAACCAAGCAAATTAGATACAATTCCCGTAAAATACTTTTTTCTGAGTGGCAAGATTCTTGAAACAAAAAAAGGCGATCCGATAAAATACGCCACCATCTCTGTTTTGGGAAAACCCATCGGAACTATCACCAATCAGGACGGCGATTTTTTGTTAAAAATTCATCCGGAAAACATTTCCGACACGGTAATTATTTCGTGTATGGGCTACTCGCAGTTAATTCTTCCGGCACATAAAATTCTCGACGAAGATATTTTTCTGATGAATCCCGTTTCGATAAAAATCAGGGAAGTAAAAGTTACCGCAACAACGCCCCACGAATTGCTAAAAAACATCCGCAACAACTTGTCGAAAAATTATTCGAACAACAATCAATTAATGACCGCCTTTTACCGCGAAACCGTTCAACAAGACGAGAACTACATTAATGTTTCCGAAGCTGTTCTTGAGATTTTAAAGGCCTCGTATTCGAGTATCATGAAAAACGATTTGGTACGTCTAATAAAAGGGCGAAAAAGCCCGGATGTACAACCTTTTAAATGGATAAATTTTAAATTGCAGGGCGGCCCGTTTACAATTACACGCCTCGATATTGTTAAAACAATGGAGCGTTTTATCGATGAAGATTACGAAGATCTCCACAAATACAGCATCAGTAATGTTATCTGGTACAACAAAAATCCGGTTTATGTGCTCAAATTTGTACCGCTTTCCGATTTATTATTTCCTGCTTTTGAAGGAGAAATTTATGTTCATCGTGAAACATTTGCAATTGTTCATGCCACTTTTAATCTCACTAAAAACAGCCTCCGCCATGCCGATTCGGCATTGATTAAGAAAAAACCACGCGGAGTAAAAGCAAAACCTACGTATGTTCACTACGCAGTTAATTATCAACAATTTCAAGGAAAATGGCATTTGGCAACTGCGCAGGCTTCAGTAAAAATTAAATTGCGAAGCAAACGCGACAAATTGAATTCGGAATTTCATAGCATTTCTGATTTATTGATAACCAATATTCAATCCACTGAATTAAAACGTTTTACAAGAGATGAATCGTTTTCTATAAAAGATGTTTTTGTTGAAATGATCAACAATTACGACGAAAAATATTGGGAAAACTACAACATTATTAAACCCGACGAAGATTTAAGAAAAGCTTTTAAACGTTCGACAGAAAACTAATTATCAGTTGTTTTCATCGAAAGAATTCCTCGAGAGCTTTGCCTCGCGGTGTCATATATTCTTCCGTCAACTGATGGGGAGATATCCCGAGTTCGGGACAGTGGGTGAAATAAAACTTTACAAAACCATAATCGGGATCGGGTTTGGGCGAAGCGCCAATACTATTAACCTGAGTTCGATATAAAATTAATGGCTCAAAT
>JBNKOT010000529.1:0-4686 GCA_050294855.1 Draconibacterium sp.
AATTCAGTTTTCAAAAAAATACAAGGTGATTGTGGTTCTAAAAGGAGCTTTTACTTCTATTTCCACTCCCGAAGGAAAATTATATTTTAATTCTACTGGAAACCCCGGAATGGCAACTGCCGGAAGTGGAGATGTTTTAACCGGCATAATTCTGGGATTGCTCGCACAGGGAATGGCTGCTGAAGACGCTGCTGTATGCGGTGTTTATATCCACGGAGTAGCTGGAGATATTGCTGCAGAAGAAATTTCGGAGTACGCTTTGGTTGCCGGCGACATTGTTAAAAAAATGGGTGATGCTTTTCTGAGCATAAAAGCCGATTCAACTAAATAATTTTGATATTTTTGAGTTTTAAATTAAAACAAATCAAAATGAAATACTTAGCAATTATAATCGGAATAATTTTGGTGATGCCGGTTTTTGGTCAGCGTAAAAAGAAAGAAGACGAATTAACCGATGCCGTACCGGTTTATGTTGAAGGAGTTACATATTCGCTTCCTCGAACCGGATTGCGTTTTTATGTAAAAGCTACCAAAGAAGTTTTTGTTCCAGGACCTTTCGCAGCCTATGCCGAGCAATTACTGGGTATTAAAAATGTAAAAACCCGTGCTGAATCAAAATGGACGATTACCGAAGTTCGGATTGAAACATTTGCAGAACCAGATCCAACTCAAATTTATAAAGCTTACGGAGATAAGGCTTATTTGCTGAGTTTAACCGGAGACGGAGTGCTCGCCGGTATTAATACGGGAATTGTGCAGGTTCAACCGGCCGTGGTAAAAACCAATAAATTAATGCAATTGCCCGACGAATTGGATGATTTTTCTTTTGATAATTTTACTGATACGCCATTTTATATTCCCGGCGACTCAAGTAATAATTTCCAGCCAAAACGTGTAAACATCGATAAAAAAGCGGCGGAAGCTGCAAAACGGGTGCTGTCTTCAAGATTAAATCAATACGACATGGCTGCCTTATTGATGGATGGGGAACACCCCGACGGCGAAGCGTATAAAGTTAGCCTCGAGCAATTAAAAGAAACAGAAAAAAATTACCTCAGTTTATTTATTGGCAGAACAACGCAGAAAAAAGATATTTTTAGTTTCGATTATATACCAAAAGATGCAAAGGGAAAAGCAGAAGTTGCATTTCGGGTGTCAAACGAAAAGGGAATTGTTCCGGCATCCGATCTTTCGGGAAAACCGGTTATGGTTGAGTTTGAAATAGAAAAAGATCTCATCGATAATTATACTGCTCTGGCCAAATCGGATAATCCGTTGGCTGGAGAAAGCGGACTATATTACCGAATGCCGGCAATTGCAACCGTAAAAGTAATTAACGAATTAACAACTATTGCGGCAGCCAGAATTACCGTTGCACAATTTGGAGTGGTTGCGCCGCTACCCGAAGATTTGCTGCTGAGCGGTTATGTTGTTCGTTTCCACCCGGAAACAGGAGCAATAAAATCCATTTCGAAAAGATAATTTATTTTAAAAGGGCAATCAGTTGATGATTGCCCTTTTTTTATCTCGTCATTTTTATAGCCTGTAATTTTTCTTACTTTTAAGCGCTTAGAAAAAATCTTAATAAATAGAATAGTATAATATGAATGTAGCTAAATTAACTTTGAGAGATTCAAAAAAGATGCGCTGGAGTGCATTAGCCATTATCTCGATTACCATGTTTGCCGGTTATTTTTTAACCGATGTAATGTCGCCATTAAAACCGATGCTGGAAGCAGAATTTGGTTGGTCAAGTACGAGTTATGGGATATTTACCAGTGCTTATGGTTGGTTGAATGTATTTTTGGTAATGCTTATTTTAGGTGGAATTATTCTCGATAAAATGGGTGTTCGTTTTACTGGTTTAATGGCATCCGGAATAATGGTTTTGGGAGCGGGAATTAAGTTTTGGGCCATTATAAATCCAACATTAGCTACCGACACTACATTTGGAATTCATACTCAGGTTTTAATGGCTGCCATCGGATTTGCCATTTTTGGGGTAGGTGTTGAAATTGCTGGTATTACCGTATCTAAAATTATTGTAAAATGGTTTAAAGGTAAAGAAATGGCTCTGGCAATGGGAATGCAAATGGCAGTTGCAAGAATAGGTACGATGCTTGCGATGGTTGCTCCGGTTCCGTTAGCAATGTACTTTTCTAACACGCATACACAAGTGGTAAACGGAGAATTGGTTGAAAAAATGGGGCCAAGTATTTCTGCTCCAATCGCTTTTGCACTCCTTCTTTTGATTATTGGATTTATTGCTTTTTTTATTTACATGGCGATGGATAAAAAATTGGATACTTCTATTGCCGATTCAGGTGGAGACGATGTTGAAGAACCATTTAAATTCAGAGATATTTTTACGATTATGTCGAATAAGGGCTTCTGGTTAATCGCCTTTTTATGCGTTTTATTTTATTCATCAGTATTCCCATTTATTAAATATGCAGCAGATTTAATGGTGAATAAATATGGCCTGAGTCAATCAATAGCTGGTGCCATCCCCGGATTACTTCCCTTAGGAACATTGTTTTTAACTCCATTGTTTGGAAGTATTTATGATAGAAAGGGGAAAGGTGCGACTATAATGATTATTGGAGCAACTTTGATTATTTTAGTGCATACCATATTCGCCTTACCAATTTTAAACTATTGGTTTGTTGCTGTTTTTTTGGTTATTATTTTAGGAGTTGCTTTGTCCTTGGTTCCCTCTGCAATGTGGCCTTCTGTTCCAAAAATTATTCCTGAGAATCAACTGGGAACTGCTTTTTCGTTAATATTTTGGATTCAAAATTGGGGTTTGATGGGGATTCCTGCCTTAATTGGCTATGTTTTAGATAGAACAAATCCGGAGGTTCTGGCTGCTAAAGAAATGGTTGCAAACGGACAAGATGTTATGATTCCACTTTATGATTACACCTATCCAATGATAATATTTGCAATTCTTGGGGCATTGGCAATAGTTGTTGGATTTCTTTTAAAAGCCGAAGACAAACGCAAAGGATACGGTTTGGAATTGCCAAATATTAAAAAGTAATTACAACATTCTTGAAAAAAATCTGTTAGGAATAACGTAAACTTCGGTTGTCCAACTTTGGATTTCCGATTAAATAAAAAACATGAAAAATATTAAAGATATTCAACCAAAAGAGGTTTGGAGCATTTTTCACCAAATGACACAAATTCCACGCCCATCGAAACACGAAGATAAAATTCAGGATTGGGCCGTAAAATTTGGAGAAGATTTAGGTTTAGAGACTATTAAAGATGAGGTAGGAAATGTCATTATACGTAAACCAGCCACGGCTGGAATGGAGAATCGTAAAGGCGTAATTTTTCAGGGGCATCTCGATATGGTTCCTCAAAAAAATAGTGACAAAACACACGATTTTGTAAGCGATCCGATCGAAGCTTTTGTTGACGGTGACTGGGTTACTGCCAACGGAACAACATTGGGTGCCGATAATGGAATCGGAGTGTCGTCAGCATTGGCAGTACTGGCTTCGAAAACCATAAAACACGGACCGGTTGAGGTACTATTAACAGCTACCGAAGAAACCGGAATGGATGGTGCCATCGGGTTAAAAGCCGGAATGTTAAATGGCGATATTTTGATTAATACCGACACCGAAGATGAGGGAACTTTTAGTATTGGATGCGCCGGTGGAATCGATGTAACTGCTACGTTCAAAAAAGAAACAACCAATAAAATTCCAAAAAATTCGACTGCATTAACCTTAAAAGTTACCGGTTTAAAAGGTGGTCATTCGGGTGTTGATATTCATTTGGGAAGAGGAAATGCCAACAAAGTCTTCTTTCGGATTTTGAAAGAACTAAACAAAGATTTTGATGTATGTTTGGCCGACATTCAGGGTGGAAGTTTGCGTAATGCTATTCCTCGTGAGGCTTTTGGATTGGTAACCGTAAAAACAAAAAATGTTGATGCATTAATTACAGTGGTGGCTGCTTTGTCTGATACCATAAAAGAAGAATTGGTGCATGTTGAGCCAAATTTAACCATCGAAATTGAAACGGCCGATCTGCCAAAATCAATTTTGAAAAAGAGCTTGCAGAAAAAACTAACTCATGCGGTTTGGGCGGCTCCCAACGATGTGGTAAGAATGAGCGATACCATGCAGGGAACCGTTGAAACATCGTCGAACCTGGCCATTGTAAAAGCCGATAAAAAATCGATTGAAGTATGTTGTTTGGTTCGTAGTTTTTCGGAATCAGCAAAATTGGCTTTGGCATCGCGTTTGGAATCTACGTTTAAATTGGCAGGTGCAAAAGTAATTTTGGAAGGAAGTTATCCGGGATGGAAACCAAATGTGGAGTCGGAAATTTTAGAAGTGATGAAAGAATTGTACATCAAACAATTTGGAACAGATCCGGAATTATTGGCCATGCACGCTGGTTTGGAGTGTGGTATTTTAGGTTCTACTTATACCAATTGGGATATGATTTCGATTGGACCGACCATTAAATTCCCACATTCACCCGACGAAAAAGTAAACATTGCAACCGTTCAAAAATACTGGGATTTTCTGTTAAATACTTTGGAAAATATTCCGGCAAAATAATGGGGTGATGCGATTTTTAATCGCATTAAAACTTTTGGCGATAAAAAAACGCAACAAACCGTCAAGAATCTAAAAAGGATTCCATCCGTCAGCTGACGGA
>JBNKOT010000530.1:0-3351 GCA_050294855.1 Draconibacterium sp.
AACAAAATCGTCATTCTCGAACAAAGCCGAAATATAATTTAGTCCTTCCTCCGAATCCTGATTGTTATTATAAACCGCGAGTGCTTTTAAATTGGATTCCACAAAATAACTGATGTACCAGTTGTTATCGTGTGTAAACGGATAATCGGTTATTTCGATTTTACCCAACTGCGTACCACTTGAATTGTTGGTATATTTTAAATTGGCAGTAATATCGTTTTGCGCATCTACCGAAAAATTTGTGATCGACTTTATCGAGTCGTTCAAAATTAATTTTAGGGGCAGATTATTGTAATTCTGATCTGAACTGTTTTTGATGCGAACAAAAATTTCTTCTTCCTGATTTAAACGGTGCGCCGGCACTTCAACCCAACACGAATCGATGTACAGATTTGCAACCTGATTTGGCACTAAAGGCAGATAATAACTAAAAATAGTTGCATCATCGAAATTTTCGAAATCCGTCAGCGTACGTTGAAAATCGGAGATAAAATATAGGTTTTTATCGGTTTTGTTTTTTTGTTCCGAAGGAAGCGCAGCAAACCGGTTGTAAACCAACGAAAGCGGAATTACATTTGGTGCAGTATGAATCTCGGCAATCTGCTGAATAAATTGTTCTTTGTTTAAATTGTGCTGGTGCTTGGCTTTCAAATCGTTGGTGAACAACCTGAATTCCGTTCCGGCAGGGTAGACCTGAGAAATTTCAACTGCTTTGTTTCTTGCCACTTCCAGTAATTGACCCTGCTCCGACAAAGCATTCATACTAAACGAATTGTCGATGTAAACGGCTACCAGTTGTTTGGCTTGTTTCTGTGCATCGCGGTTGGTTGGAATGTAAGGTTGCGAGAATGCAAATACAAGAAAAATGATGGCAAAAATCCGGGCAATCAAAAGCAGGATTTGTTTAAGGACCGATTTCTTTTTCGATTCTTTTTTGACCTCTTTCAAAAAAATGACATTGCTGAAATACACTGTTTTATAGCGCCTGAAATTAAAAAGGTGAATCAGTATTGGAATTGCAATGGTAAACAGCGCAAATAAAAATGTGGGAAAAAGAAACTTCATTCGTTTATATGCTGATTTTAATTTTCTTTAAAAATTGCAACTTCACGTTCTCCTGTCGATTTTATAAATCCACGGAACATACCACTTGTATTAAATTCCATCGCAATATTTCCGTGTGCATCTAGAGCAATAACACCGCCGGTTCCTTCTAGTTCAGAAAGTTTTCGAATTTCTTCTTTGCAGGCATCGGTAACCGACAGATTTTTGTATTCCATCAAAGCCGAAACGTCGCGGGCAAAACCTAAGCGAATGTAGTACTCGCCGTGCCCGGTACACGAAACAGCGCAGGTTTTATTGTTGGCATAGGTACCTGCACCAATAATTGGAGCATCGCCGATTCGTCCGTATCTTTTATTGGTCATTCCGCCGGTTGATGTTCCGGCACTTATATTTCCGTAGGTGTCTAAAACCGCACAACCTACCGTTCCCATATTGTCTTTTTTGGTACGTTCGCGTTCTTTTTTTAACAAACGTTGCAACGATTCGTAGCGGGATTCAGTAAAAAAATAATCATTTGGAACAATTTCCAAACCTTGTTTTTTTGCAAATTCAGAAGCACCGCTTCCACTTAATAAAACATGTTCCGAATTGTACATCACTTCGCGGGCCGCATTGATCGGATTTTTTATATCGAGCACACCGGCAACCGCTCCGGCGTTTAAAGTTTTTCCTTCCATAATCGATGCATCGAGTTCATTTTTTCCGGTGTGCGAAAAAACAGCGCCTTTTCCGGCATTAAAAAGTGGCGAGTCTTCCAATATATTTATAACCCGAACAACTACATCGGTTGACGTAGCTCCTTCTTGTAAAAGTTTTTCTCCCAGTTCAAGCGCTTCGTTCAACTTGTTTTTGTATTCGGTTCGGCGTTCTTCATTAATTTTTGATTTGTCCATTACACCAGCACCACCGTGAATTACAATGGCATATTTCTGCTGACTAAAACCGGAAAATCCAATAAAGACAAGCAGAATAATAAAAAGTGAAGTGTGTAAGTTCATTTTGTTCGATTTTATGTCATACAAAAATGAAATAATAAAGCGAGCATAAAAAATATAAGGATACAGTTTTTTCATTATTGTTGAACAGAAAATTTATTCCAAACTAAATCGTTATTTTTTGTTGATAATTCAATATGCGAACTTTAAACAAATTCGATGTTTTTATGTTATATTGTTGAATTAAATAAAGACCTGTATGAAATCTGACGGCTATTCAATAAAAGATTTAGAAGTATTATCGGGAATAAAAGCCCACACCATTCGAATTTGGGAAAAAAGGTACAATCTTTTAGAACCTTCAAGAACTGAAACAAATATACGTTATTATACCGACGATGATTTAAAACGAATTCTGAATGTGTCGATGTTGGTGAAAAACGGTCATAAAATCTCGAAAGTTGCAGAACTAAAAGAGAGCGAAATTAAAAATGCCATTTTGAAATTAGCTCAGTATCAGACGTCTGATGTAGATTATGTGGAGCGACTGATGCGTCACATGTTAAATTTTGATCATGTTAATTTTATAGATCTTACCAATCAGATTATTTCCCGGCTTGGTTTCGAAGATGCGGTGTTTAAAGTGTTTTTTAAGTTGTTCGAACGGATTGGAACGTATTGGCAGGTAGGTTCCGTTTTTCCGGCGCAGGAACATTTTGTCACCAATATTTTTCGTCAGAAATTAATTGCTGAAATTGATAAGATTGAACACAGCAATAAAAAAGGTGCTTCCATATTATTTTTTCTGCCCGAAGGAGAGTTACACGAAATAGGACTTTTATTTTATTCGTACATGGCTCAAAAATCGGGTTACAATGTTATTTATTTGGGGCAATTTGTACCATTCAAAGATTTGATCAGTATGGAACAAAATGTCGATATCGAATTTGTTTTTACTGCATTTGTCAATGCATTCCCAAAAGAAACACTTGAAGAGTATTTGATTCGTTTAAAAGATGTTTTTCGGAAACAAAAAGTTTTTATCACCGGATGGCAGCTTCATGTCCATTCTCCCGATTTACCGAGAAATGTAAAAGTGGTAAAGGACAACAAAGATTTCAGAAAGTTTTTAGGTTAATTTTGATCTTTTAAATAAGCTGCATCCTGATCGAAAAAAGGAGTGTCGTTGCTTGATGTCATACCGGGTTTGAGTTTAATCTTTTTTAAATCGGAAGTGAAAAACTGAAACATTTCATCGTCATCGCTTTCGGGTGTTACGCTGAAATAAAGGTTGTAATTGGCTTGAATCGGCACTAAAATTTTACAATCCATTTTGGGTGGAATTCGAATA
>JBNKOT010000531.1:0-17177 GCA_050294855.1 Draconibacterium sp.
CGTCTTTTCCAAAATCAACCATCCGGCGAACCGCGGCCACCCGAACCCTAAAAAATTCATCGAGGTTGTTCGAGAAAATTCCAATAAATCGAATGCGCTCAAAAAGCGGAGTATTCGGATCTTCGGCTTCCTGCAAAACACGTTCGTTAAACGAAAGCCAGCTAATTTCTCTATTTATAAAGTTTTGATTCGAATACATATTTATTGCTTTTTTAAGATCAACTTCTCAGATCTTCCCAATATCAGAAAAGCCCGTTAAATTTCAAACAGAAATCGTTCTATTTTTGTTCGGAGAGCAGAAGATTGTCCATTTTTTCCGGCAAGTTGAAGGCAAACCTAATTCTCTGTTAAAAAAACATTCTGAGATCAAGTTCTCTTTTCGCAAAATAAAGCCTTTTAGAATTTACCTAGATAAAAATTATTCACCTCCAAACTCCATTAAAAAGGCTTTTATAAAACCATCGATATCGCCATCCAGAACGGCATTTACATTTCCGGTTTCGTATCCGGTGCGCACATCTTTTACCATTTTATAAGGTTGCAAAACGTAAGAACGAATTTGCGAGCCCCACTCTATTTTTTTCTTCTGCGACTCGATTTCTGAAGTTTTCTCACTGCGCTTACGTAACTCAATTTCGTAGAGCTGCGACTTTAGTAATCGGAGTGCATTTTCTTTATTCCCGAGTTGCGAACGACTCTCTGTATTTTCGATTATTATACCAGATGGTGCGTGACGCAAACGAACACCGGTTTCCACTTTGTTTACGTTTTGTCCTCCGGCTCCCCCACTTCTGAATGTATCCCAACTAATGTCTGACGGATTTACATCAATTTCGATGGTATCGTCGATGAGTGGTGCAACATAAACCGAAGTGAACGAAGTCATCCGTTTGTTTTGTGCATTAAACGGCGATAGCCGAACGAGGCGATGCACACCGTTTTCGCTTTTTAAATATCCGTAAGCAAATTCACCTTCAATTTCGATGGTGCAACTTTTTATCCCGACCTCGTCGCCGGCCTGCATATCGGCAATTTTTATTTTGTAATTGTTTTTTTCTGCCCAGCGCGAATACATACGAAACAACATTTCTGCCCAGTCGTTGCTTTCTGTTCCTCCGGCTCCGGCATTTATTTTTAGCACGGCACCCAACTTATCTTCTTCGTTGCGAAGCATATTTTTTGCTTCCAACTCTTCCACTTTTATTTCGGTTTCTGCAAATGCCTGGTCAACTTCTTCTTCGCTGGCTTCTTCCATCTCGAAGAATTCGTATAAAACCAACAAGTCTTCCACCAAACTATTTACTTGCTCAAAACCCTTTGTCCACACTTTTATACTGCGGATAACTTTCATTTGAGCTTCAGCTTCTTTGGGTAGGGTCCAGAATTCCGGATCCTGAGTTTTAAGTTCTTCTTCCTGTAGTTGAATTAATTTTGCATCGTAGTCAAAGATGCCTCCTTAACGCGTCGCGGCGTTCCAGAAGTGCACTAATCTGGTCTTTTAAAATCATTGAAATAGAATTTTATTGGATTGCAAAAGTAAGAAGTTTTTGGAGATTTAAAGCCGAAGTGCTAATCGGTGTTATTCCATCACCTCTTTCAAATGGCGGTGAATCATTTCGGGTTCAAATCCCCGAGTTTGCGCGAATCGGATTATTTGCCCCATTTTCTCAAAACGATCGTTCTTTTTTACCGATTTTGCTTTGTCTTTCATGGTTTTAATCAGGAGTTTTTTGTATTTCTCCTCATCGATTTCATCCAGATGATTTTGTATCAATTCTTCCGGAAGACCTTTCATTCTTAAGTTATGGCGAATTTTAACTTTTCCCCATTTATTGAATTTAAATTTATCGGCAACGTACGCTTTTACATATCGATCATCGTTTAAGAATTTTTCTTTTTTTAGTTTTTCAAGAATTTCTTCTACAATCTCGTCCACCAATTCGTAGGCAATTATTTTTCTTCTGATATCGGCCGAACATTGCTCCGAACGGCTGCACAAACGTGCCATTTTCGAATAGGCTTCCTTTGCTATTAATTCCTGATTTTCCATTTACTGGCCTGAATTTTAATGTTCTATAAAATTAAACAAAAAAATGGCTCATCCTAGAACGTATGCAACTGAATTTTAGGCACAACAATTGCATTTTACAATTCATCGAGAAAAGCTGTTTCTGATTTTACTCCGGTAAAAAACTCTTCGAGGTCGGCTAAAGTTGTTTTTGTTTTCTGAACGTCTTTTACAATTTTGCCCTTTTCGAGAATCACAATTCGTTCGCAAACGTCAGTTATATTATCGAGGTTGTGGCTCGAAATCATAAATGTTTTGCCATGTTCGGCAGCAAACTTTTTAATGATTTGGCGTAATTTAAACTGCGACGACGGATCGAGATTGGCAAAAGGTTCATCTAAAACCACCAACTCAGGTTTTCCCATTAACGCGCCAACCACACCCACTTTTTTCTGATTTCCTTTTGAGAGATCGCGGATAAATTTCTTTTTTCCAACAATTTCGTCGTTAAAAAATTCTTTAAATTCAGTAAGAAAAGTAGCAACATCGTTATCGTTCAATCCGCGTAATTCACCGATAAACGTAAAATATTCATCGGGTGTAAGGTAACCAATTGTAAAACTTTCGTCGATATAAGCACCGGTGTGCTCTTTCCATTCTTCCGATTTTGCAACCGGAATTTCGTTGATTAAAACCTTGCCGCGGGTGGCTCTTATTAAATCGAGCACCAGCGAAAAGAAAGTAGTTTTTCCGGCTCCGTTGTTTCCAACCAAACCAAAAACTTCGCCATTGTTTATTTTAAATTCTGGTAAATTGAGAACCGTGGTTCCGTTGTATGCTTTTTCTAAGTTGATTGCTTGTATCATGTTGTAATCTATTGTTTATTAGTGATAATCTATGATTGAAAATTGATGTTCGTTTTTTGTAATTTCCTCTTTTACGTTGCCTTGTACGCTGCTATCATTTTGTGTTTGCGTTTCAGGTATTGTTTGGTGAAATAGTCGATAAGTTTTGGATGAAATATTATCCCAATTAAACCCAAAGTACCTAAAACAATGTATGCAACAATGTTTCCGAATGCAAAAGCCAGCAAACCATAAACGATTAGCGGGCCGAAAAGAATCGGGAAAGTGATGAGCCACTGCGAAGCGCCCATTCCCTGATAATTAAACATGGCGCGTTGTTCCAGATCAATCGATTTCCGGCTGCTTAAACCGATGGCAAAAATAACAAAGGTATTCACCCCGACATTGTACAACATCACCACAAAATGGATGTATAAAACTTTAGGCGAAATAAACATGTAACCCAACGACAGCAAATAAAAAATAATATTTGTGGCTGCCATCAGAAAAAAAGCCGATTGCAAAATCTGTTTCATTTTAACATTCTGCGCCATCAAAAGCGGATAGTATCGACTGTGCCAGGCCGGAAAAAACTGACCATACATCATTCCAAAAACTCCGGTCATAAACATGCCACCAAGCACAAAAATTAACTCCGGCATTTCGGCATTATAATCTTTATAAATGAGCAAACCGTAAAAAATAAAAAGCACCGACATCATTGCCGTGGTTCGCGGACGTTTGTTTCGGGTAATCATTTTTACCTCGAGTGATAACATTTTTCCATACTCTCCAACCTGGTTGAGCCACGAAAAATCGTGGGTTGTACCTTCTTTTTTCTTTTGCGAAAGTTCGTCGAGATAAAAACGCGACCACAAATAATTATGATTTAAAAAGTAAAGTGCAATTATTAAAACCGGAAAAACGACAACTGCTGCCGGATTCAGCACTATAACATCGAAGAGTTTTCCGAAGTTGGCAGTGATATCGAAAACACCAAAATAATCGATAGCCCAAACTCCGGCCGCCAGTGCTAAAAATCCGTAGAAATAATAATTCGATTCGTTGGTGCGCCACTTGATGTAAATGGCCAAAAAATGGTTAATAAAAATCATAAAAAAAAGCGAAGCCAGCCAGGCAATTAAAACGGGTGTTTCCAATTCGTTAACCGCTGTTTTAAAAGTAAAAGGCAGCACCAAAAAAAGGGGCAAAATATTAAAAAAGTGTAGTAACGATTTGTTGAGCATGTAACGTGCAATTCGTTTTCGTTTAACCGGAAGAATCAGAAAGGGTTGAAACCCAAAAGTGGGCAGGTTTTGAACCATAATCCGAAGCACCAGTTCGAATCCCACATAAACAAAAATGAGTGCATTAAATGCAACGATTTTATCCGGAGTATCTTTTAGTGTTTCACTTAATTGAAATCCCATAAAAGTAGCAACTGCAGAAAAATAAAGCGCCAAAAAAATCAGCACTCCTTTGGCTGCCATATTTTTGTTTAAATAGGCAGATCGTGTGAGTTCGCGCCAGGCAAAATAAAAGAAGTTTCGTTTCATCTGTTTAAAATTTTTTGATTTCTGAATGTTCAAAAAATTTGAAGACATTCAGGAACTCACATAAATTTTAATCATTCTTGTTTGTGAATTTAGAATGAAAAAAATTCATGTTCGTTTCATATTCTAGTAGTGGATGTTAGTGGTGAGTATTGAGTATTTATTTTATGTTTATAAAGTTAGTAGCAATTTTGAAGTTTTATTACAGTGCAAATTCGGCAAAATATTCCATAAAATGTTCTTTTATTTTTTGAGGAATGTAAAAAAAGTAACCAAATAAAGTAATGTTAAAACTTACAACAAAAAATGCCGTCAACAACAAAACCCAAAGGTTGTCCGAGAATTTCAAATCCAGATAACGCGAAAAATTATAAGACTGAACCGGAAATTGACAAAACATTAATGTCACGATTTGAAATTGTTGCAAATGCTCTAAAAGCATAAACTTTTTCCCGGGAACCGTTTTTATTTGGAATGATTTCACTGCAAATCGGTAATAATAAATAAACCCACCAATTACTAATACAGCAGAATAGGGAACAAGAATCCATGTAATTCCATTAACTAACTGAAAAAGCAAAAATAATCCAAACGTTAAAGCCAGCGTTAAAAGCATTTTAGGCCAGCGATAAAATTCCATTAAATATCTCCACAGTAAAACGTTGTATTTTCGGGCCAATTCTTTTTGTTTCTCTTGTTTTATTTTGCTGAATCCTGTTATCCCAAACTTTTTAAATATGCTTATCAATCCTTCCTCAAACGATAAACTGGCATTTTCTTCCCACTGTTCTTCGATGGCAGCGGCCAAATGATCGACCAATTCTATTTGTAAATCGTAATGATAAACGTAATGTTTGTGGACAAAACTAAAAAGATCTTTGGTTTCTTCTTTTGTAATTTCTCGGTTCATTCAAATGTATTTTGGGTTCAACAAAATGTCCATATTCTGGATGTACGATTTCATTTCATTCAAAAGAGTAACCGTTTCTTTTTTCCCTTTTTCGGTTATGAAATAATATTTCCGGGTGCGGTTGTTTACTTTCGCCAGCTCGACACTCAGCAAACCTTTTGCCTCCAGTTTATGAAGCGTTGGATACATTGCTCCTTCGGTTACCACCAATTCTCCGGAAGTAATTTTTTCTACTTCGCGGGTAATTTGATAGCCGTACATTTTGCCTTTATCGCCTAATAGTTTTAAAACAATGGTTGAAAGACTGCCTTTATATAAATTGTTTTTTTGCACCCACCAAAATTATAAAAAATTACATACATAAGAAACTTAGGTATTGATTTATCTTTATGCTATACAATAGTTGCTTCACAAAAACAAAGTCTTACTAATTTAAAACACTGGTTAAAACCACACCATCTTTAAAACGGTAAATATTTCCAAACAAATCAAATATTTCGACGGAGACCACATAAACGCCAAGGTTTTGGAGGTGACCGGTTTCATCTTCTCCATTCCATGTATAAATTTCGTTTGTTCCCAGAATTTCGTTTTTTGCCAAGGTTTGCACAAATCTTCCGGCGGCATCAAAAATGGCGATGTTAACATAAAACCCGGGTTTTGGGGTTTGAAAATGAATTTGATATTCGTCGTTGTAACCATCCGAATTTGGCGAAAAAGATTCGGGCTCGAAAGTAACAATCGGCACTGTTTTATTTTCAGCCAGCACCTGCGAATTTTTATAACCCGGAGTTCCGTATCCCGACTCGGTTGACGCCGAGTGCCAGTTCGTAAAATTATTGGTTGCTATTTCGAAAGAAGTTCTTTCAAGCGAAATTCCCTCTTCATCGGCTAAAAGCGGTGCGTGCATTTTATCGGTGTAACGGAATTCGTCGATTATTTCCATTTCTTTATTCAATAAAACAACTACATCTTCGTCGTTATTAAAAGAAGGAAATTTCTCTAACTGCAAGAAACAATCCTGATATTTAATATTGAAATATGGAAAAACACCATTTGTATCTTTTGTTAAAACCAAATAAGACCATGGATTTGAAAATACCTTTTGTGTTGAAAGCGGGTAAATTTGAGTGAGTTCGTTGTGTTTATCGCGCGAGGCCAGAAATAGTTTTTGCAGTGGGATTTCTTTTTCGGAATTATTATAAATTTCAACAAAATCTTCACCTTCAGGAAAAGGATTAAAAAGCACCTCGTTGATCAGCAGATCTCCGGGATTTATGACCACCGGATTTTTCTCTTCACCAGAAACTACAATTTCATCGAGAATAACTTTATCGGCCGCATAATGCGTGCTTAAATAAGCTACAATTTGCAACATTCCGCCATTGATATTGTTTTGTTCGCTTAAACTTGCACCCCAATTCCCGTAATTTTCGCCCTTCACGTCAAACAAAATTTCTTCCCCTTCGTCGACAATAGAAAAGACCTTCAAATATTTATTGGTTTCGTTTTTTCCGCTGCCTGTTTCTTTTGCATCTAACTGAATTTTCACATTTTTGAACGCCGAAATATCAATCAACTCCGATCGCCAAACTACTTCTGCATTCACATCGCGGCATTCGAATCTGCCTTTCGAAGTGGCAACCGTTTTTGCATAATCATCGGGACTCACAAGCTTAACATTTTCGTAATCCAAAGTCCATTTCGAAATGTTTTCAAAATCAATGTGAATTGTCGTGCTGTCTTCGTCGCCCCAAACACCTTTATCGGCAACAGAAAAACTTTCGCTCCAAATTATTTCCTGAGATACAACCTGATTTGCAAAAAAGATAAATAAGAATGTTAATATATTTGGAAGATTGGGATACATAACATTTACAATTAGAAGTAAAATACTAATTTTGATCGACATTTAGAAAGCAAAAACTTAATTTTTTTAAAATTTAATCGTAATGAGAGTTGCAATTGTTGGAGTGAGTGGCGCAGTAGGACAAGAATTCCTACGTGTACTCGCAGAAAGAAATTTCCCGATGGATGAGTTAGTAATTTTTGGATCGGCAAGAAGTGCCGGAAAAAAATACGAATTTAAGGGTAAACAGCTAACGGTGAAGGAGCTCAAACATGGCGACGATTTTAAAGATATCGACATTGCACTGACTTCCGCCGGAGCAGGTATTTCGAAAGAATTTGCAAGTACAATTACTAAACACGGAGCAATTATGATCGACAATTCGAGTGCATTTCGTTACGACGACGATGTGCCGTTGGTTGTTCCGGAAGTAAATCCTGAAGACGCGAAAATCAGACCACGAAATATTATTGCCAATCCAAATTGTTCGACCATACAAATGGTGGTGGCGCTAAAACCAATCGAAGATCTTTCGAAAATAAAACGGGTTCGGGTTGCCACTTATCAGGCTGCAAGTGGTGCAGGTGCACAAGGAATTGCAGAACTCGATCAACAGGTTTTGGATGTTGCCAACGGAAAAGAAGCAAAAGTCGAAAAATTTTCGCACCAGTTGGCCATGAATATCATTCCTCATATCGATGTGTTTCTAGACAACGATTATACCAAAGAGGAAATGAAAATGAACTGGGAAACCAAAAAGATTCTGCACACCAATGCCGAAGTAAGTGCAACTTGTGTGCGTATTCCGGTTGCCCGGGCGCACTCCGAAGCCATTTGGGTAGAAACAGAAAAACCACTTTCGGCAAAACAGGTGCGAGAAGCTTTTGAAAATTTCGAAGGTTTAACGGTAGTCGATAATCCGGCTAAAAAAGAGTATCCGATGCCACTTTTTGTTTCGGGAAAAGACGATGTTTACGTGGGTCGAATTCGCGAAGACATTACCGATCCGAACAGCATAACTTTTTGGTGCGTTGGCGATCAGATTAAAAAAGGCGCTGCATTAAATGCGGTTCAAATTGCTGAATGGCTGATTAAAAATAAAGAGGTTTAAAATTTTAGCAAAGAAGATTTTAGTACTGAGTACATAAAAAGCCTTGAAGAATTATTTTTCAAGGCTTTTTTGTGCTCGAACTGATCAAAAAAAGAACCGTTCTCTCTGTAATCAAAATAGAAAAAACGGTTCTCTTTTAAATCATGAATGATTTTTTATTGCTCGCCAACTTCCCACTCCGAATTATATAAATAGTTATTATATGGAAAACGCGTTGCATGAATACTTTTTACTTTTTCGTATAATTCCTTTTTAAAATCTTCGATGTTTTCTTTGTAAATAGCCGAAATAAAAAGCGACGGTGTGTTGTTTTTTGCCATCCACGAATTTTCCCATTCCTGCAACGAAAAATTCTCTTTTGTACGCGGACTTAAATCATCGTCGTCTTTTTCGACATAACTAAATGCATCAATTTTATTAAAAATATACATCGTAGGTTTTTCTCCGGCTTCAATTTCTTTAAGCGTGCTGTCGACTGTTTCAATTTGCTCTTCGAAACCCGAATGCGAAATATCTACAATGTGAAGCAAAATATCGGCTTCGCGCACCTCATCGAGCGTCGATTTAAACGACTCGACCAAACCGTGCGGAAGTTTACGAATAAACCCAACGGTGTCGGCCATTAAAAAAGGAAGGTTCCCGATTACCACTTTCCGAACGGTAGTGTCGAGTGTGGCAAACAATTTGTTTTCGGCAAAAACTTCCGACTTGGCCATCATATTTAAAATTGTCGATTTACCAACATTGGTATAACCCACCAAAGCAACCCTCACCATTTTTCCACGGTTTTTACGTTGTGTTGCTTTTTGTTTATCGATTTTTTTGAGATGCTTTTTTAGTAGCGAGATTTTATCCAAAATAATCCGGCGGTCGGTTTCAATCTGTGTTTCACCCGGTCCTCGTAAACCAATACCACCTTTCTGACGTTCGAGGTGGGTCCACATTCCTTTTAATCGAGGAAGCAAATATTGATACTGCGCCAGTTCAACCTGTGTTTTTGCATGAGCCGTTTTTGCCCTGAGAGCAAAAATATCGAGAATCAGATTCGTACGATCCAGTATTTTACATTCCAGTACTTTCTCGATATTCCGAATTTGTGTGGCCGAAAGTTCATCATCAAAAATAACTGTATCGGCTTCTGTTACTTTAATATAATTACTTATTTCTTCGAGTTTCCCGGGGCCAACAAAAGTTGCTTTGTTGGGTGTATCGAGTTTTTGAGTAAATCTTTTTAATACAGTAGCACCGGCAGTATCTGCCAGAAATTCAAGTTCGTCCAGATATTCCTTCACTTGTTTGGCATCCTGATTTTGGTTGATCAAACCAACAATAACCGCTTTTTCTGTAATTGCCGCTGTCTCTATCATTTTCTCTTTTCTATGTAAAATTCACTTAGTGAATATTTGTTCAGTATCCACGTCGTGAATATTTAAACAAAAAAAAACTCCTGCGTCACAAGAAGCAGGAGTGCAAAAATATCTTTTTTTTTAATCTTATTGCAAAACAAAGTTAATTGGAACGGTGTAAGAAACATTTACTGCTTTTCCTCGCTGTTTTCCCGGCTTCCATTTTGGTAACTGGTTTACAACACGCAATGCTTCTTTGTCTAACGATGGGTCGACACCCCTTGCAATTGCAGCATTACTAACTTTGCCATCTTTCCCAACAACAAAAGTTACGTAAACTTTTCCCTGAATACCATTTTCTTGTGCAATTACAGGATATTTAATGGCATTGGCAATATATTTTCTTAGTGCTAGCTCTCCTCCCGGAAATTCCGGCATATCCTCAACAATAAAGAATACTTCAGCGCTTTCTTCTTCTTCTTCCTCATCAGCCACAACAACAGGAGCTACATCGATTACAGTTTCGTCATCGGCTTCTGAGTCTTCAATTTCCAATTCGTCTTCAATTTGAACATCATCTTCAACGATGTTTAATACCTCAACTACTTTTGGTGGTGGTGGTGGTGGTGGTGGTTTAATTTCCTGCTCACGCGTAATTGGAATAATTTCTTCTTCCACTTCTTGAGCATTCAAATCGCCCAAGCCTTCGATTTTTGCTGGCTTGCTTGTCCACTCGAAAGCCAGAAGAGTAACTCCCAAGGCGATCACCAATCCTAACATCAGAAACAAATTCCTTTTGTTTTCAAGATCAGCTTTTGTTGATTTTTTTAAATCCATATCAGTAATTTTTATTTATTTCTTCGCTATTCTGCACCCTAAAAATTGGGGCTTAAAGATAAAAAATAATTGTCAATCACAAATAAAATTATTTTCGAAATTATTTTTTATTATAATTCAAAATGAATTAGAACGTTACGCCGAACTCAGGCTGTTTTCACACAATCTTTTATTGCTTTTTAAACGGTTGATTTACTACAAAAACTTTACCAAAAATTTAATCCCGGATGAATTGCCGAAAATAAAATGCAAATAAAAAGAATTTCTGCTGAATCTTTTCTATTCAAAATTCGAAGAAAGGAAAATATTTTTATATTTGCAGCCACAAAGTGGGGAGACAGGCAACTAAGCCTATCCGTGATCTTTGTAGAACTTATTAAAATTTTGGGGGATTAGCTCAGTTGGCTAGAGCGTTTGACTGGCAGTCAAAAGGTCATCGGTTCGATTCCGATATTCTCCACCTGATAATCAAGGAGTTACGAGACAATCGTAGCTCTTTTTTTGTTTACTGTGTACTTTTACTGTGTACTTTGGTAAAAAAATCATCTTATTTTGGGAACACAACAAAACGGTATTTACTTCTGTCATTGCTGATGAATTCAGCAATTTTTGTTTGGTCTATATAATGTTTATCTGTAACCCTAAAGTTGGCGTGTTGCTGTAATTTGGGACCTTGTCTGCGAGCGTATATCTCATTTGCCGTTATATACGTGCTTCTAAGATGTTTTAATGTAATAATATATTCTCTATTCAACCTATCCCAGAAGAAAGTGAAACCTTTGCTGGCCTGCGCTACCATTGTTTTTCTATCTTTCAAATCAGGAGCTATGATAAATGCATTTTTATTTTTATTTTCTTTCAGTCCTATTTCATTTAAATACATTTCAAGTTCTTCAATTATAGGTACATATATAAAATCCAATTCTTCTTCAGAAATTAAATTTTTTAAACGATTAACTTTTTGGTTTGGTGTTTTAATGTAAACTGGGATATCTCCTTTAAAATGAATCATATTCCACTTCATTTTAAATATTTCCTCATCCCTCCTACCCGTGTAAGCTTTAAGCTTATATGCATCCTTCAACCATGGCTTGAACATATTACGTCTTGTATTCTTACCTATTTTCTTAATTGCATTAATTGGAGAAATAACATCTAATAATGCATCGAAATCTTCTGTTGTTAAGGTTATGTCTTTCCCTTTTTCAGGTTTAAGTTTTATCTCTTTGAATGTATTTTCTAAATGATACTTTTCTTCGGTATTGAGATATTCAATTAAAGCCCTCATAGCCTTTACACGATGATTAAATGTGTAATTTGAAGCGGTATTGGCTGTCAGATATGAATAATAACAACCTACATGCCTGCTATCAATATCGGTTATCTTGAACACGTTTGTATTAATTTTCTCTAATTCTAAAAATTCTAAATAGGTTCTAAAATGAGACCTTGCTGAAGTTAGATATCTTTCCGAGTTATGCTTTTTTTTGTGTTCTGGTGTATCAACATCGGCAAGAAAATCAAGATACATAGCAAAACAATCAATAAGTAATTGTGGTTTAGCTTTTTCCTTAATTATATTATTTTGGTATGTACCATTTAAAACATCAGTTCTAAAATCCATACACTCCTTAACAGCTTCGCTATAGGTTCTTGATTTTAATGATTTGGTTATTCTTTTCTTGTTCGTTCCTGGAATCACAACAATGGCTCTATAAACAGTTTTATCAATTGGATGCTTACAACCATTTTTAAAGGTTCTATTTGTATGGATATCTCTGTTGCATTTTAAACAACGTATCGCTAATCCCGTAAATCTTTTATATTCAAGTCTATTCATCTTAGATTAATAAATTTTTTGCATGCTTACTTTTTGGTTTATATCTGGGGGTACTGTGGAATGACTGAGGTTCACACGGTAAATCCATTTTGTATAGTTCTCCTTTTTGAGCATATTTAAATGCCTCTTCCCACCTATGACCATACTCTTCCTTTAAGTCTTTTATTAATATCTCATTATTTACTCTGTCGAATTCATATTTGAAGATATAGTTCCTACCACCATCTTTATGAAATTTGATTCTATGCCGATTACACCATCGTTTAACTGAAATAACAGTATGGTAGTCCAATAAGTAACCAAGCTCCTTTAAAGAGATTCGGTCAAATATTGGATTATAACCACTTATTAAATCATATTTTGTATCAGCATTCTTCATACAGCTTCTAGACGTTATTCAAAATCAGAGTAATGTAATTTTCGATTCTTTACTTATTATAAATCATTTATACAAAGGTACTTAAATGCAAATTTTCTGTCGATTCAACTCGTAGCGAATACAATTCAACTCGCTATGAAATTCAAGGAATATGATTCAACTTATCTGATTTATGGAAAAATGTCTTTCAACTCATCTTTTGGCTATTTTTTGCTTATATTTTTAACGATTAGAACCTGTTTCCATGGTTATAAAACCTTCCACGATTACATTAATTCAAATGATAACTGTGTTGCGTAGTTTAATCTGTTTCATAACTTTAAATTTTAATAGAATGAAATTAAAAACATAAATATATTGAATATATTTATGTCATGCCAGAAAATATTAGCTTAATACACTAAGATGCAACGTAAAGTTCTACATATACATATACTCGCAGACGATTCCCATCACTATTATGGTTCATTAGCAAAGTTGTATGAGGATTTTAGTTCTGATGAGCTTGGCATATCCAAAAATACCATCTATTGCAAAAAAGAATTCGATGAAAAACACCCAATAATAACTGATAAAGCAATCATCAGAATAGGCTATTTAAAAGCAAAAGGTAAAACATAAAAAAACGGTGCAATGAAAATATTAATCAACTACACCGTTTATAAAACTACCGACACGAATATTATGCTGCTCTTTTTACTTCTTTAAATGCGATAGTTCGAGTTAAATTGCTGTGTCCTTCTTTGAAATCCAGGTCGTAACACTCCGCATATTTCCTCAACCATTCAGTAAAGGTTTTTTGTTTTATAAATTTCTCACCACAATCCGTCCCAAATTTCCCTAGGAGATTCTTTTTATCATATACAGTATCTGTTTTTAGTGTTTCTTCAGCCCATTGCATGAATGTTTCACTAGTACCGTTTACAAGTTTTGTTTTGGACAAGTTCACAGGGGTGCTGATAATAATTCCCTCATTTAAATATAGTTGTGAACATTGAAACATCAGGTTATAAAACAAATTGTATTGTTCATTATCCCATTCGTCAAACAGTAGGTGACCAAATTCATCCTCAGGCGTAAAACTATGAGTATAGTGATGCGATACTTCAAATTCATGAATCCTACGCTTATGTGAGCTTCCTGAACCCTGAATGGCATAATTCGTTGTTAGTACTACCTTGGGTGAGTTTTCATGTGGAATGTATATGGCATCTTTATACTTTCTTTCAACTTTAATTCCCGTAGTAGTTAATGAATAAAGTTTTTCAAAGTCAAAGTTTCTCGCTACATCATCGAACAAAATAACATCTGTATTTATATTCACCTCGGAGAAATTAAAATTACCGTTGCTTTTAAATAGTTTCCCATCCTCTTTGGCTACATTACGCATTTTACTTATTGCTTCAGTTAATAGTGTTTTTCCACTACCTCCATTTGCAGAACCATCCGTATAAACATCCATCAAGGTTATTGCTTTGGTTTTAGTTCCGTCTTTATACCTGGACAATAAATACCCGACAATACTTAATAATGAGTTCTCACGGCTTGTCCAATAATTTGCATCATCATTAAAAGAAAGGTTGCGAAGAAATCGGTAAAACTCAGAGTTCGTATAGCTCCCGTTGGATTTCAGTTGAATATCAAATTTAATTACATCAGTCTTCCAAACAACACCCTCTAACTCATCATATGGTATCAGTTTAACTTCTGTGCTAGTGGTTCTTATCACACCATTTTTAAAGAAAAAATAGGTGGAGCTTTTGGTGTCTCGGATAAATTGAAGCTTTACCGATTCTAACAAAATATGAAACTTATAATTATTTAGTCGTTGTCGATATATAGCATTCATTATATGTGCATAGTTTTCCGAACCAAGTAGTACCCTTTTCACGTAGTCGTAGATATATTTTTGGATATAATCTTCATTAACAATTGAAACAATGTTGTTTTGTACCTGTACTAACGTTGGTGCGCTATAAGGTTCATCATTATTAATATGGTATGCGCCAAAACCTTCCGCAACTAAAAAGTTTATCATTTTCATTGGATTAATCTTACCGCCATCATCCCAAAATGTATTGTCGATTGAAGCTTCTGAAGTGTTACTATTTGGTTCACCCATATCCCCGCAGCCAAATATGGGAAATTCAGCCACTTGGATTGATTCAGGAAAATTTTCAAAATTATCACCGTGACGGCTGCCATTATTTAATTCTTTAGACAAAGCAGTACCAAGCTGTTTTACAAACACAGGTGTATTGGTTGCTTTACATTGTTGTACTACCTTCTCCAACCATTCAAGTTTGCATCCTCGGTATTTATGAGGACCTGTCTTATTACCCGATTCACCACCAACTAATACCCAATCAAGGTAGTTTTTACCGTCAGATGGTAAGTCACGCCAGCTTGCTTTAATTACACCTTCGGAGATTAAATCAATTTCACCTAGCAATGGTTCTGCGGACAGAAAATAATGTTGGGATGGAGCCTGAAGCAAAGTGTGAATCTTATCCATATTTTTCTGTAACCCAACAGACGTACCCAACCATACATTCTCATATCCTTCACCCCAATCTTCGGGTAAATTATCCGCAATCCTTTCAGGTCGTTTGGTTAGTACAAGGAATATTAAATCCTGATTATCCTTCATGGTTTTCCATATCCTTTCCCTTGAGTCGTCCAGCTCTTCAAGAAAAACATCTGTCAGGGAACTAGCGAATACCAATGGTCTACTACCATTACTTAGCTCTTTACTCCTATATTCCTTTCCATATGGCAATTTTAAAGTTGTTTCACTTGTTTGAACCACTTTGTTGGGGTCATAACCTTTATACCGTTTTGAATCACGATACATATAACAATATTTACATTCTTCACTTACTTTCTTGCAGCCTCTAGCTACGTTCCATGTGTGGTCACACCACGATATTTTACTATTTTTCATCGTTTTACTATTTTTTGTTTTATAATTTATTTTTGCACAGTTAAAAACATATTCTCCTAAGTTTGGGTCAACACAATTCCGAAGAATTTGGTCCTTGCGGTGTTTCATTTTGAATGGTCTCAAATCGAAAAAACCGTTTGTTGGAGTACCTCTTTCAATAAGCGTATGCTCATCTCTTATTTCAACTTCAGGTATTTCGAAGTTGGCCCAGAACAAATGTCTTCCAAGTTTTGCCGTTGGTGGTCTCAAAGGCTCGTAATATGGTTCCACATTTTCAACAGCAAACAGTATGTCTGTATTCTCTGTGAATTTCTGCAAAAAGGCTATTTCTAACCACAATTTCGAATCAGGCATCACAGCATCATATCTCCCGCCTTTACTTGGTCCCATTCTTACCCTGCTATGACTTTGGCATGGGGGTGAAGACCATATAAAATCAAACTCTCGCCAATGTTTGGCTAAATATTCGTGCGCATCCGCCACAATCACCTTGTCATTTGGGTGAAAATGTTCATACACATCCGCAATTTCCTGATTGTACTCAACCGCAGTTACCTCTGCATCTTTCCAAAGTTTTCTATTACCGCCTATTCCAGCGTATAAATTAAGTATTTTCATTTTATTAAAAACTTACATTAATAGATGTAAGCTTCTGGCCATCAGCTTTTTAATTTTGTACACTACAAAGTTCGCAAGAATATTTTTGAAGTTTAATTCAATCCAAATGCATGTTAATTCAACTTTGGAGAAATCTTTATTATTTTAGCTCAACTTTTTTAAGAACCACTTTAAAAAACTTCAATGAAACATTTAGGGTTATTTCCACTTGGTGAAAAGATGTCGTCAGAGGATGAATTATTCTTATTTAATGTATCACGTCAAACGTCTGACAATAATGCCTTTAACTACATTGCAAGCCTACTAAACAGGAAAGAATTAGCACTTAGAAAACTATTAGTAGATAGATGGTTGCGCCATGTAAACTATTTTTTGGGATTATTCGATAGATTGACGGTCACCGAGTTTGAAACATTGTTGGGTAGGTGGTACTATAATGGTAAAACATTAGCCAATGCTGAAGGAAAGTATAATTTGAACATGTTTCATAGTGTAAAGAGTATACTTGAATCGATTGATTTTAATAAAAACGAAATTCTGTTATTGGGTAATGGAAATTTCTATGAAATGGATTTAGCAACATTTGAGAAGCCTGACCCAATTTTTCGAATTGAAGAAGACAAACGTAGGTTCAGCGAGTTTTACAATATACCATCGTCCGAACAGATTGAAATAATTAATTTCTATAACAAATACCGTGAAAAGTATGAAATGGTTTATGCGAATCATGATATAGGCGGTGTTCCTCTGGACGATATGGATGATATAGAAATTGAAGCTGTTGAAGAAACTATTAAATCTGCTATTAACAGGAGGTTTGTTACTTCGAAGAATAAAGATGAGATAGAGCGTTATTTGAATATTCTTCAGGAAAGTGGGTTAAATGAAGAAAATGAACAAGATGTAGTTGACGGATTTAACGAATTTGTTAGTGTTG
>JBNKOT010000532.1:0-1970 GCA_050294855.1 Draconibacterium sp.
CGCTTACATTCGTTCTGCAATTGCTGATAAATTTGGAAACGAAATTGCTGAAGGAACTTCAATTCTTTATGGTGGAAGTTGCAAACCAAGCAATGCAAAAGAACTGTTTGCCAACAAAGATGTTGATGGTGGTTTAATTGGCGGCGCTTCGATGAAAGCCGAAGATTTTATTGGAATTATCAACGGATTTTAAAAGAGTACAAGGTACTTGACACAAAGTATTTAGATAAAACTTATATTGAAAGCCATTCGTTAGTAACGGGTGGCTTTTTATATTTACAAAAAAGTTTAATTAAGATGGATTATCAGAAAATCACCATAAACATTACTCCGTATCAAGAGTGGCTAAGCGATGTAATATCGTCGCAACTGGCCGAAATCGGGTTCGATAGTTTTATTGAAATTGATGGCGGGGTTGAAGCATTTATTCCAAGCAAAAATTACAAAGAAGAAGAGCTGAATTTTGTATTAAATGCATTTCAAAAAGACTTTTCGTTTAGGGTAAAGTCAGAATTTATTAAAGATCAGAACTGGAACAAAGAGTGGGAAAAAAACTATTTCAAACCTTTGGTAATTGGCGGTGAATGTATGATTCGGGCACCTTTTCATACCCAATATCCGAAAGCAAAATACGAGATTATAATTGAACCCAATATGGCATTCGGAACCGGAAACCATGAAACCACTGCAACAATTGTTGAATCGATTTTACAGAACGATCTTAGTGGAAAAACAATTCTCGACATGGGGTGCGGAACAGGAATTCTGAGTATTCTGGCCTCGATGAAAGGAGCAGAATTTATAACTGCCATCGATATTGACGAGTGGTCGTTTAAAGGAACACAAGAAAACGCAGCACTCAACAACATTCAAAACATCGAAATTAAATTAGGCGATGCAAGTTTGCTGGGCGAAAAAAAATACGATGTTATTTTTGCCAACATTCATAAAAATGTTTTGCTGAACGACATGCAGGCATATTTCGATAGTTTGCAAAACGACGGAACACTGATTATGAGCGGATTTTATACAGAAGACATTCCTGATATAAAAAAGAAAGCAGAAAGTATGGGATTAAAAGATGCCGGTTTTGTGGAAAAAAATAATTGGGTGGCACATTCTTTTACAAAAAAGAATTGATCGATCGGAGTGGAAAAAATTGATTCTTCCATCCTCACAATCTCCTTTCAATCTTTTAAATCCTAAAAATAAAAAGATGCAAAATACAACAACCATTATTCAGTATTTCACCAGTAATTTCGAAGAATTGGCTGATTTAAAAATTGATTTTAACATCATTCAAAAGATCAATAAAATGCACCGTGCAGAACGGATTTCACTTCGAAATCAATTATTTGAACGAGCGGCATTTCTAGAGGAAAGAAAAAGCGGCGACAAAATTGTATCCTGGTTGCAAAACTGTTTTCATATCATCGACACCTACAGTTTCAGGTTTAACAACGTGTTTTTTAGTCCGGGAAAAGAAATTAAAGAAACGATTGCCAAACTTTTAACCGATGCACAAACTTCGGTTGATTTGTGTGTTTTTACTATCACCGATCACGAATTGGCAACCCGGATTATTGCCAGCAAAAAACGAGGACTGAAAGTCAGGATTATTACCGACGACGAAAAAGTAAACGACAACGGTTCTGAAATTATCAAACTCCGAAAGGCAGGAATTCCAATTAAAATCGATAATTCGCATTATCACATGCACAATAAGTTTGGAATTATCGACAACCGAATTGCCATCACCGGAAGTTTTAACTGGACCTACACGGCTACCCGACACAACCAGGAGAACCTTTTGGCCACTTCTAAATTCGAAATTGTAAAACAATATTCCGACGAATTTGAACGTCTTTGGGAAGAAATGTTCGATTTTTAAATTCCGTTCAAGTTTAACTTGTGTTTGCTGTTGTAATAGTTTAATCCCAGCCTTACATTTTCCTTTCGTTGTAAAGTGT
>JBNKOT010000533.1:0-4018 GCA_050294855.1 Draconibacterium sp.
TTCATAGCTTTTCATTAAATAATCGATTTACGGCTCTAAATTTTATCACCATAGCTCGCTATGTCTCAAAAATTTATATTGTAAATCAATCATTTACTGAAATTTGAGCTCGCTAATTTTAATCGAACTCAGGTTAGTAGAACCGAAATAATTCCAAATTATTTATTGAATTGTTTGATAAAGATTATGGATTTTAAACTCTAAACAGAATCTACCGTTTACTGTTTTACCAATTTTTTAGTGATAAGAAAATCCTTTCCTCTGAATGAAATCACATAATGACCTTGAGGTAAAAATGAAGTGTTGATGCATGTGTTTTCCGAAAAACTACCCGAAAGAATGGTTTGACCACTTATGGTTTGGAGAAGGTAACTTTTTGGAGTTTGATCGCCCAAAATAAATAGTTCTTCTTTTATCGGATTTGGAAATAGTTCGATGGCGGTGTTTGTTTTATTTGAAAAAATATTGGTCGTATTCTCTTTGGTAATCGAAATCGTTCCCAAATTATAGTAGGCAAAGTCGAAAACAATTCGGATAATGTGTTCACCTTTTGTTAGCGTAATGTTTTCTAATGTTGTGGTTCTAAATACATTGAAACTTCCGGAAGCTTTTGCGAAAACTTGTCCGGTCCTATCTGTCTCGTCAATTTCGATATGAAATTTACCAAATTGTGCAGGCGAAGCAAACAATATTTCGAAAGTATAAACACCGTCTTCCTCAACATCGATTGTATACTCGAGCCATTCTCCGTTTTGTATTCCTCCGATGGAACCCGTTTCAAGCCGAAATTCCGTGTCAACTCCCTCGTCGGGACGAATACCGTTGCCATTATTCTTATTATCTAAATCGTGGTATCCAATGCCTTCACCGCCCAAATCGTAATGGGTTGGATTTATTTCTCCTGGAATTTTATGCGGAACACCGTCGGAATACGCTCCCTTTTTTTCCGGACCAATTACTTTTACTTCGCAGGTTGCTGTAAAATTGCCATCAACACTTTTTGCTGTTATTGTGGCTGTTTTTGTTTGAGTAGCTTTTGCAGTAATTAATCCACTTGCGTTTACAGTTACATATTCGTTATTCGAAGATGTCCATTCTATTTCCTGATTTTCGGCTAAGGCTGGACTAACAAAGGCAAACAATTGTTTTGTTTTTTCGGATTTTAACTCCGTTTTATTGGGGTGAATCTTAACTCCGCTCACTTTTAATCCCGAAACCGTTTTTCCCCACCAGTAATTTTTCTGAAGCGCATCGAAAATCAATGTGTCGAGTAATTCGTTTAAAGTAGTATCGTTCCGGTCGCGCCAGTCGATCCAGCCGGATCCGATATTTTCCAGTGTTTCCGCATTTTCTTTAAATCCGTCCACTTGTTTGATGTAATCAAATCCCTCGCGATTACTTACAAAATTGTAATTCCATTCGGTACAAATTACGCGGTGGTACGCCATTAAAGTTTGCACTGGCCGACTTGTTGTTGAACCGTACATGTGGTAAGCTACCGATGTTTGCGACCAATCCAGTTCATTTTTATATGCTTCAACAACATCCATCAATTCGTTTGATATTTGGTTAAAACTGAACATCAGAATTTGTCTTTCGGGAGCAAGCGATCTTATTTTTGAATAAATTCTGAGCAGGTTTTGTTTGAATGTAGGTTTTAAATAATCGCCAATTTGAAATGTGGGTTCGTTGGCAATTTCGTAATACACCAAATCATTGTTTTTATATCGGGGGGCAATCGAATCCCAAAATACACTTTCAACCTGAAAAGAATAATCGGTATCAAATTCCTGTTGAGCCCCAACATTGTGGTAATTGATAATAACGTTCATTCCCGATTCTGTGGCATTCTGGATACATTTATCGAAATAGGGTAGTACTTCGGCAACACTCCAGTAATCGGCATTCCGATCGCTGTACCACGGATCGACCCAGCAAACTCTGATGGTATTGAATCCGTTGTTTTTTATGGTTTCCCAGTTTTTAATATTCGTAGCAAATTCAACCGATTCCATTTGATTTTTTGCCAAAATCATCGGAGTTCCTCTGAGTAGATGACCGTTTTTATCCAATAAAGTTCCGGTTGCTCTTTTTTCTGTTGAGAAAACCTGAAATTCGTTGATATCATATCCACGCGAACCAGACCGTGCTATTCCCTGAAAACGCAAATACCGGCCACCTGCATTTTGAATTGGCAGAAAATCGATTTCTCCATTTCCCTGGTTTTCCTCAAAAATGGTGTTCCAATTTATGTTATCATCAGAAACCTGCAATTGGTAGGCTCTTCCATAATGAGTTCCCCAATGCACAATCACAAGATTTATCGGCACACTTTCACCCAAATCGATTGTTATCCATTCGTTGTTGGTGTAATTGCTACTCCAGCCCGTGTTGTTTTTTTCGTCGACTGCAAATTCCGGATCATAACCTGTTCGGCTTGATGAAGCGTTAACCAACTTGTGTTTTGCCCAGCTATTAAATTCTTCCGGAATTACATATACCGTTTCTTCTTGCGATGACGACTCTTTCCCGTTTTCTGCCGTTAATTTGTATGTTGTTGTGGTATCGGGTGTCAGGTTCAAAATTCCTGAACTTCCAACCGTTTCGTTGTTCAGTTGAACGCTATTTGCACCCACCGTGGTCCAGCGTATTTCAACGTTTTCGCCTTGGTTTATTAATTCTGAACCAATTAATAATTTAGTTTTTACCGTTTGAATGTATTCGGGAGGATTGCTGCGGAACGGTGGCGCCGGAAAATCTTCGTTGTTATACAAACTCGCCGTAGCATTTTTATTCCAGGCATACCGTACGTTTTTGGGATTCGAAACCTGAGGTGCTGAAACCACAACTTCGTTGTCCTCAATTACGGCATTTGCAGCATAAAAGATATTGTTGCTTCCGGCAATTTCAAAATTTTGTAAAGTGGAATTTGCAGCTTTTAATCCGCTTCCGGTGTGCGAAAAATAAACTCTGATTTTATTGTCTTCTATTTTTAAAGAATCATATCTCGGACCGGCAAAAACCAAATTATTTTGTCCGTAAACATTTGCCAAAGCTTTTTGCGCCAGCCGATTGCCAATTGGTTCTTTTCGAGCCGGGTGGATATTTTCTATGTTTCCACAATCCAGTGTTTCAGCCATTTCGGTGTCGTGAAGTTTTAAAGTATTGGCCTGAGCTTCCCAAAAAACCGGCAGGGAACCGTCGCCATAGCCACCCCAGGGAGCCAGCTGGACGAAATAAAAAGGCAGATTTTCTTTTTGAAAAACGTTTCTCCATCCTTCGATCATGGCCGGAAAAAGCTCCGTTAATTGTTCCGATCGTCCAACATTTGTTTCGCCTTGATACCAGCAAACTCCGGCAAAATTAAAAGGTATTATTGGTGCAATCATTCCGTTGTATAAAACCGTTGCAGTTTGATTGTCGTTGCCGTCGTTGGATTGCCAGGGGCCGCTGTTTTCATAATCAGTTACAAAATCGAGCGAACTTTTTTCTGCCCAGGTTTCGCAGCTCGAACCGCCCCACGAACTATTAACGAGACCAATCGGAATGTTTAAATTCTGATGTAATTCGCGGCCAAAGAAAAAACCAACTGCACTAAAATTTCCGGCTGTGGCCGGCGAACATTTTACCCATTGATTATTTATATTATTCTGAATATCGGATACCGGAGAAGATGACGATTTTTTTTTCACTGTCATCAAACGAATATTGGGGAAATTAGCTGTACTAATTGCTGTTGCACTTCCTTCGACTGGAGCATCTGCCCATCCCGATAATTGCATTTCCATGTTCGATTGCCCGGAAAGGAGCCAAACTTCGCCGATCAAAACATCGGAAAGTATAATTGTATTTGTTCCCGAAATGGTAACCATATACGAAGTTCCATCGGTTTTCGCTGCTGGTGTCAGCAGTTTTGTCAGCCACTTGTTATTGTCTTTTGTAACTGTTTTTATGGTTTCGTTATTCCAGCTTCCGGTTACCGAAATGGTATCTCCGGAATTTGCCCAGCCCCAAATGC
>JBNKOT010000534.1:0-6893 GCA_050294855.1 Draconibacterium sp.
AAATTTAATTTTACTCCGGCTCCGTCCGGCAAATTTCAATAATAAAAACTCCATCAGCGTGGTTTTTTCAGCTACTGAAATCACTTCTCCCTTTCTATTTTCATTTCCCTTTTTAAAGGATCGTTTTGCATTTCTTTTCATAAAATACTATGATTTTTTTGAATAATCAGTTCATTTCAATTTAACTCAAACCTACCAAAACCAACAAATTTTTGATGAACTAAACGTTAAAATCAATCTGATTTACAGTTACAAAAGTACAGTATTTAATCCGCTTTCCGACATCAAAAAAAGGTCGTAATACTTTTTACTAAGTGCAAGAAAACCATTGTCCTAATTCGTATTCAAACATTAAAACAGAAATTGTTTTATATTAGTACAATCATACAATAAACGAAACCAACAGAACCAATGCAATTAAAAAATAAAGTTTTACCCATCGCCCTCATCTTTTCCATCAGCTCATTTTTTTATGAAGATGTTTCTGCTCAGAATGAAAGTGAAATTCCTGTTCAAATAAATGTCGATTTCGATGTTGAAGTAGGAGATATGAATCCAATCTGGGCGTGGTGGGGATACGACGAGCCGAACTATACTTACATGAAAGACGGGAAAAAACTGCTTTCCGAAATCGCCGATTTGAGTCCGGTTCCAGTTTTTGTTCGTGCCCACAGTTTACTGGTTACCGGCGAAGGAACACATGCTTTAAAATGGGGTTCGACCAATGCCTACACCGAAGATAAAGAAGGTAATCCGGTGTACGACTGGACCATTATCGATAAAATTTTTGATACTTACATTGAACGCGGAATGAAACCAATGGCACAAATTGGTTTTATGCCGAAAGCGTTATCGTCGAAACCCGAACCTTATCGACATTACTGGAAACCCGGCGCCAAATACAACGACATTTATACGGGGTGGGCGTACCCTCCGAACGATTATAAAAAATGGGCCGAATTGGTTTTTCAATGGGTGCAACACTCGGTAGAACGCTATGGAAAAGAAGAAGTTGAGAGCTGGTACTGGGAATTGTGGAACGAACCCAACATTGGTTACTGGCAGGGAACAACCGAGGAATACATCAAGTTATACGATTTTACGGCCGATGCGGTAAAACGGGCACTTCCTACGGCCAAAATGGGTGGACCGGAAACTACGGGCCCAGGCTGGGATGAAGCCGCTGATTTTCTGCGCAATTTTCTCGATCATGTTATCAATGGGAGAAATTATGCAACCGGCGAAATTGGAGCGCCGCTCGATTTTATCACTTTTCATGCCAAAGGAAGTCCAAAGCTGGTTGAAGGAATGGTTCAAATGAATTTGGGAACACAACTTCGCGACATCAGCAAAGGTTTTGAAATTGTAGCTTCCTATCCAACGTTGAAACATTTACCGATTATTATTGGCGAATCGGATCCGGAAGGTTGTGCAGCCTGCTCCGAAGCAGATTATCCACACAACGCTTATCGGAACGGAACGATGTACTCCAGTTACACAGCCGCGGCTTTTGCACGAAAATACCAGTTGGCAGATCATTTTGGAGTGAATCTTTTAGGCGCCGTTACCTGGGGATTTGAATTTGAAAACCAACCCTGGTTTGCCGGCTTCCGCGACATGGCAACCAATGGTATCGACAAACCCGTATTAAACGTTTTTCGAATGTTTGGAATGATGCAGGGGAAAAGAGTAAAAGTTGACGGAGATTTGGCTTACAACTATATTGCTTTGCGCGATGAAAGTGTGCGCGGCGAAAAACCGGATATTAACGCACTGGCCGCAATCAGTGAAAAATCGGCAACGGTTATGACTTGGAATTACCACGACAATAATAATCTTGACGTTCGCGATGCATTGGTTGAAATTAGATTAAATGGAATTCCGGCAGAAAAAATATTAATGCATCATTATCGCATCGATCAGGAATTTAGCAATTCGTACACGGCCTGGAAAAAAATGGGATCGCCACAAAAACCCGATACCGAACAAATTTTAGAGCTTGAAAAAGCCGGACAACTTCAAATGCTGGCCTCTCCAAAATGGACAGACATTAAAAATAATCAGACATCGATTCAAATGGAAATCCCGCGCCAGGGAGTTTCGTTGATAAAACTAAGCTGGGAATAATAATTTTGTACTATTTTTTTAATTTCCATTTGGTAATTCGTCCGCTGTTTCCGGCTGCAAAACCTTTCAATTTCCCTGGAACCGGTCGGAAAGTATAATAACCTTCATCCGATAAAAAGTTCCAGGTTAGTCCGGCGTCTGTCGAAATGTCCCATCCGGTTTTTCCAATTGCTAAAAATATATTTTCTGAAATCGGCTGAACACATGAACGATATTCTTTGGGCATTTTTTCGGCAGAAATCCAGGTTTTTCCACCGTCGCTGGTAAAGGCGGCAATATTGGCATTCAACTCTGGCTGATCATAAATTCCTCCAACCATTACTCCCTGCAAGTTGTTTTGAAAAGCAACAGAAAAAATGCCTGACGAGGCTTCTCCACGCACCATTGGAGTTCTTACCACTTCCCAAGATTTTCCAAAATCAACCGAATAAAAAGCACGGGCTGCTTTTCCTCCACTGGCAATCCACGCTTTCCCTGTGGGTAAAAATTCGATACAAGTATTCGATGCTGCAAAATTGGCTTCACCCTCTTCAACCGGTGGAATTTTATAAACCCTCTCCCACTTTTCTCCGGCATTTTCGGTTCTCAACAGAAAAAACTTTCTGTCGATTGGGTCGCTGATTGCCAGTCCATTTTTTTCGTCGGCAAATTTTAAACTATTAAAAAACAGTCCCGAAGTTGTATCCTGAAAAACCACTTCCCAGCTCGCCCCGCCATCGTTTGTTTTGTATGCAAAAGTTGGACCCGCAACGCCAAAAACCATCGCCTGTTTTTCGTCCCAGGCATAAATACTTCTGAAATCGTTTTCTTCGGCACCCGGAATTTGATTTATTTTCCACGATTCTCCACCATCCAGCGAAAGCAAAACCGTTCCTTTTGAACCACTCGCCCAAATTGTATTTCCATCGACCACATGCAATCCACGCAAACTTGCATCGGAATTGGTTTTTAACGGTGTAAATGTAAGCTTCTGATTTTGATTGGAATGTTTTGAAGAACATCCAAAAAGTAAAATTACGATTGCAAGGAATATTAAATTTTTCACGACACTTAATCTGAATTATTACATTCAATAAAATTAACCAATTAATCATAAAATTATGGTGGGCAATCATATTTTATGCTGAGGAGATGCAATTATTTGTTATTTTTAATTCGAAAAGATTTACTTTTGGAATACATCAAACAAAACAATTTTTAATGAACAATTTTACAAATTCAATAATAACACCTGAAAACCTGCCCCAAATTGAACGGCAAAATTTTAATCTGCTCGAAAAAAAATACCGGACAATTCTCTTTATTCGAATAGTTATTTTTTTCGCCCTTGCTGTTGGAGGATTTCTGATTTTTCTATTTATCTCCGACGAAAATGTTCCAAACCTTGTTTTGTTCATTTATTTGGGTTTACTACTATTGATTACCACTTATTCGCTACTGATCACCATTCTGGGATTCCCGAAAAAAGGCTACCTCGTTCGCGAAAACGATATCTCATTTCAGAAGGGAATTATCACCTTTAAATCCATTTCTATTCCGTTTAATCGTATTCAACACGTTGAAGTGAATCAGGGAGTGATTGCCAAAATCTTTAAACTTTCATCGATTAAAATATATACAGCCGGTGGCACTGCAAGCGACCTATCAATTCCCGGTCTACCGGTCGAAACTGCACATACACTAAAAGCCTTTTTATCCGAAAAAATTAGTGAGCATGAGTAACATCGATTTAAGTCAACCAACGCGGCAATCGATTAAAGGATTGGTTTTTATTTTCCTGCAATCCATTCGCACAGCATTTCGTATGTTTTGGGCTTTAATTGCAGTTGTTGTGCTTCAACGAAATTTATTCGACGACAAATTTTTAATTGGAATTGCAGTAATAGTAATTCTTGCACTTTTGGTCCTTCACTCCATTTTTTATTACCTCAATTTTTTCTTTTATGTGAAAGACGGAGAATTTGTACTAAAAAAAGGCTACCTGCGAAAAAAAATTCTGACCATTCCACTCGAACGAATTCAGAGTGTTAATACCAAACAAAACCTTATTCAGCAAGTGCTCGATGTTGTTGCACTTGAAATCGACACCGCCGGAACTGCCGGGAAAGAATTAAAAATCCATGCGCTCGAAAAATCGTTTGCAAGCGCTTTACACGATTTGTTAAGTAAAGAAAAAAAAGAACCGCAAACGGCTGAAAATGGGGAGGAATTTACAACAAATACAAATTCCGAGAAATTGATTTTAGAGTTAGATCCTGTTGATTTATTTAAAATCGGAATTAGTCAGAATCACCTAAGAACCGGGCTGATTATTATTGCTTTTGGATTTCAAATTTTTAACCAGATACAAGATATTTTCGAGGAAAAGGCAGAAGAATATTCAGGCGAATTTTTCAATTTTTTATCCACCTCAAGTGTGGCACTGATTGTTTTTTTGGTAATTTTCTTCCTGATCATTTCGGTTGTATTTTCCTTGTTTCGAACCCTGATTAAATACTTCAATTTTAAACTATTAAAAAAAGAAAAGGCATATCGTGTTGAAGCAGGATTGTTGAACAAACGAAACGTAGTGATGCCCTTTAATAAAATTCAGGAACTAAATTGGGAAACGGGTCCCATTAAAAAACAATTTGGCATTTATAACCTGGTTTTTAAACAGGCGGTGAGCGCACAAAACCGGAAAATACAGCTGGTTGATGCACCGGGTTGTTTGCAGCATCATTTAGATTCGCTAAAAACCGATCTTTTTGGCGAAGACCAACTTTCGGGAAAAGAGAAATATTTCACCAATAATTATTACTTCCGGCGTTTGTGGCTTTTATTTGGTTGGTTGCCGGTAGTTTTAGCCGCGCCTTTTTTGTATTCCGAATGGATTTTTTGGCTGGCTGTTGTACTTTGGTTGACACTTTCTGCCGGATACAGTTTTTTGATCCTGAAAAGAAGATATTTTAAAATGAACAACGACCAAATCCGGGTTTCGAAAGGTGCCATTTCACAAAAATGGCAGCAGATGGAACTCTTTAAAATTCAGGCGGTAGAATTCAAACAGACCTTTTTTCAGAAAAGAAGAGCGCTGGCCAGTTTAACTTTAATGAACGCTTCGGGCTCGATGACCATTCCGTACATCGAAGAATCGACAGCAAAACAGATTTACGATTATTTGCTCTACCACACCGAGATTTCGGAGAAAAAGTGGATGTAAGAGAGATGTATAGATTTTGTCAGAATTTGTTCGGGATGCAAACTGTTTAATCTTTTTTTATGTTCCTGGTTTTTATTCTCGATAGTGTGGTATAATGTATTCCCAGGTAATTCGCCAGCATTCTATCCGGAATTAGATTCCGGATATTACTATTTTCCCTATTAAACCGCTCAAGTCTTTCCTCGATGTTCGCAATTTTTAACAATCTAAATTGTCGAAAAGTTTTATGTATATCCACATACATTAATTCATGAAAAAAGGTTGAAACCGGCTCGCTTTTTAATGAGCAGTCAGATATAAAATTCGTATTCATCAACAGTAATTTTGTTTTTGAAAGTCCGCGAGCATAAACATTTCCCAGCTCATTATTCGAAATCCCAAGCGAGGAATTTATCATTTCCCCTTCATGCTTAAAATCAATAATTACATCAGCGCCGGTTTCAGTTATCCAAAACAGGGCTATACAACCTTCTTCAACAATTACCGACCATTCCATGCCAAGCATTTTTAACGAAACGTCTTCGCCTTTTTCAAGCTCCACATTGCTGGAATGAGAAAGCAGGTCAAAATCTTTAAAAAGAGAGTACGGAAATTTAAATGGTGTACTATTCGACATTTATGTTCTGTAAAAAGTTGATTATACAAATGCAAAGTTAATTTTTTATGCACAATTCAGCAAAACATATAACCCAATTATTATATGGAGTATTTGCTTATTTAAATAGAGTTTAAATTGTTTGAAGTGAAAATTGTTAGCATGCGCTAACAACTATTAAAACAGACACACTTAGCTTTAACCTCGATATTTACAAACCCAAAATCAAGAAAATGATTTTCAGCATCAGAACTGTTTTCAAATTTATTAATACCCAGAATTACAAACGTATCGAAAAGCCAAATACCATGAAAAAATCTGTCATTTTTATTCTCGCATTTTTATTATTCACTCCCGTACTGTTTGCGCAAAATTACAGCGGAGGCGATGGTTCCTTGTCAAATCCCTATCAAATTGCCAATTTAGATGACCTTAAAGAGTTATGTCAAACCACTGCTGACTGGGCTAATAAGTATTTTATACAAACTGCAAATATTGATGCTACTGAAACACAATATTGGGATGATAGTGACGATAATAGCGATGGAGACAAATACAACGATCCCAACGATGCAGGGAGTGCCGGCTACAACTATGGATTTTCACCCATTGGAAACTCGTCAATAAATTGGAATAGTTCATATGACGGAGGTGGATATTGGATTAGTAATCTAACAATTAACAGACCTTCTTCATCTGAGATCGGATTTTTTGGCTATACCTTTATGTCAGGAAAAACTATTGAAAATTTAGGTTTAAAAAATGTAAGCATGTTAGGATCTGGTAACGTTGGAGCAATGGTTGGTTTTGGCTATTATGGTACAATCAAAAATTGTTACAGCACAGGAGATATTACAGGAGGTTATTCATTGGGCGGGTTTATAGGAAAAGCCGAAAGTGTGTATATAGATAGGTGTTACAGTGCTGGAACAGTTGTTTCTTCCACAAATTATGGCTCCAGATTTGATG
>JBNKOT010000535.1:0-8761 GCA_050294855.1 Draconibacterium sp.
CAAAGAAATATGAAAACATCAACTACGATCGAGGAACGAAAACCAGCTCTACCGACCTGGGCAAGAATTATTCTTTTTATTATCGCATTTATTATTTCCACCGGAATTTTTCAGATTCTGGGATTGTTAATTGCCAAAATATCAGTTGCAGATATCGGAAAAATATCGGAAATGGGAACTTCTAAATTAATGATTCTGCAAATCTCAGCTCTGCTGCCCTTACTGATTTTGGTGTTTGTATTTCGAAAATTCATCGATCGAAAATCAATACTTTCGCTTGGTTTCTCGACAAAAAAAAGGGGAGTCGATTTTGGTGTTGGATTTGTGATGGCAGTTTTGATAATCGGTGGTGGATCTGTTATATTAAGACTTATAGGCGTTGTTAAATTTTCAGTATTGGAACTAAATAGTAAAGAGCTCGTATTAAGTTTTCTGCTTTTTATCGTGGTTGCTTTAAACGAAGAAATAATGATGCGCGGATACATTCTCAACAATTTATTGTCGGCGATGAATAAATATCTGGCGCTTATTATTAGTGCCGTGCTTTTTACAGCGATGCACGGATTTAATTCGAGTTTATCGTGGATTGCACTAACTAATTTATTTTTGGCCGGTATTGTTTTGGGAGCGGCTTACATATTCACACAAAATCTTTGGTTTCCGATATCTCTGCATTTGTTTTGGAATTTCTTTCAGGGACCCGTTTTGGGCTACCACGTTAGCGGACAGGAAGTCGATTCGTTGTTTGCCGTTCAATTAAGCGGAAATGAAATGTTAAACGGTGGTGGTTTTGGTTTCGAAGGTTCGCTGGTTTGTACCGGAATGACTTTATTAATGACCGGTATAATTTTGTATTACTACCTTAAAAAAACGCCTAAACTTAATTTCTCTTCTGAAGTCAATTCTGTAGAATAATTCGCGAATCCTTTTTTTCTTTTATTTTTGAAGCCTAATTAAAGGTTTATGCCACAACGTTATTTTCTTCAATGTAGTTATAAGGGAACCCGTTACCATGGTTGGCAAATACAACCCAATGCGGTTTCGGTGCAAGAGGTTTTGGAGGATGCGCTTTCAAAAAAATTGCGCGAAAAAATTGCAGTTGTGGGTGCGGGGAGAACCGATACCGGCGTTCATGCTTCTTTTTTTGTTTTGCATTTCGAGGCAGAAAATGCGCTTCCAAACGAATTGGTGTATAAATTAAACAGTTTTTTACCAGCGGATATTTCTGTTCAAAAAATATGGAAAGTAAACGAAGCAACACATGCCCGTTTTAGTGCACTTTCAAGAACTTATCAATATCATATTTCAACCGAAAAAAATCCATTTAACACCGATTTAAGTTATCGATACTTAAAACCGCTGGATGTGGAGAAAATGAACGAAGCGGCAAAAACACTTTTTGAATTTGAAGATTTTACAAGTTTCAGTCGTTTGCACACCGATGTAAAAACCAATAATTGTAAAATCTATCAGGCCGGTTGGAAGCTGGAAAACACACAACTTGTTTTTACCATAAAAGCCGATCGTTTTCTTCGAAACATGGTGCGTGCAATTGTTGGAACTTTGCTCGAAGTCGGGCAAGGAAAACTTTCAGTAGAAGAATTCAAAAATATTATTGAATTAAAAGATCGTGGAGCCGCCGGTGCTTCTGCTCCTGCACAAGGTTTGTTTCTGGTCGACATTGAATATCCGGAGGAAAGTTAGCCGTTTCACTGATCAGCGATCAGCATGCAGTCCCGGTTAGCAGCAATCTGTTCAACAATTTTTTAGTCAAGTTAACTAAATTATGAATACCCCTGCCTTGAGGACACAGAACCGTCGAATGACGGACAAGACCAAAACAAGGGGTAATAAAAATTAACTAAAATGATATTGAACAAGTAAACACGTTAAACTTTCTCTATCTTTGCTAAAGTTGGTTGCGATTAATCGCTTAAAGGGAATCCGGTTTAAATCCGGGACTGTGCCCGCAGCTGTAAGTCCGTTTACTGATTGTTACTCACGCCACTTTCGTCGGGCGACGAAGGGAAGGCAACAATCGAAGGACAAGTCAGAAGACCTGCCAATAAAATTTTTGGATGAACAAACTTCGGGAAAAAAGTTTAGGGAATCAATAACATGATTTCTCCGGATTTTTCTCAAAACGATTTTAATGAATGAGTTTTTCGATTGTTAAGTACTTGAATTGTAGATACAAAAGACCTGCTTTGGTTTTTGTTTTTTTGATGCTTGCTTCTTTTTTGCTTTTACCATTTCAGGGGATCTCGTAAAAAGTCACGTGGGTAATATCATTAGCACCATCAATCACCGAAAATATTTATTTGCTGCATGCCGAAGATAAATTGGTGGGCGCTACAAGTTATTGCACACAGGCAGTTGACGATGGTAAAGAAACCGTTGGCTCAACAATCGATGTAAATGTTGAGAAGATTTTTGCACTTCGACCCGACCTTGTATTAACGATGGAACTAACCAAGTTGCAGGATTTGGAAGCCATGCGAAAAATTGGTTTGAATGTGGTGGTTATTCCAACGCCAAAAACCTTTGACGAAATTTGTGCGCAAACCATCGAAATCGGAAAATTAATTGATGCCGAAGATGCTGCGGTGGAAGTAATTCAGAAGACAAAAGAAACGGTAAATAGTATAATTAACAAGAATCCGCAGGATGGAGAAAAACAAAAGATATTTTTTCAAATCGGCGCGAATCCTATTTTTACGGTTTTGGAAAATACTTTTATGGATGAGTTTATTGTATTGAATAACGGCGAAAATATTGCCTGTGGATTGACCCGGGGAACCATGACTCGCGAAAGCGTTTTGGTCAGAAATCCGGATGTAATTATAATAGCAACGATGGGTGGTTTTGGTGAAGAAGAAAAAAAAATCTGGCAGAGTTACAAAGGTTTGGAAGCCACAAAGAATAAGCGGATATTTTTAATCGAGTCGGAAATTGCTTGCAGTCCAACGCCCGATAATTTTGCGATTGCTTTTACACGGATTCATCAATTTTTAAATCAATAATCGATGCCAAAGAAATACATAAAATGGATTCTTTTTCTGGCAGGATTACTTGTCCTTCTGGCCGTTTCCATTGTTATTTCATTGTCGTCGGGAGAAGTAAAAATTTCGCTCTGGCACCTGCCCGAACTTCTAGCTAATAAAGAAAGTATTGAATTTACGGTACTTACAAAAATCAGGATACCACGTCTTTTGTTGGCTATTTCGGTGGGGGGAGCTTTAAGTTTGTCGGGCGCCATTTTACAAGGAATTTACCGCAACCCACTGGTTGAACCTTATACTTTGGGAATTTCGGGAGGTGCAGCTTTGGGTGTGGCTATTGCCATTGTTTTTGGATTTCAGGTAGCAAGTTATGCCATTTTGCCTTTGTTTGGTTTTACCGGTGCAATTATCACCTTGTTTCTGGTTTATTTTTTAAGTGTAAAAAAAGGTGGGTTAAGCATTAACAGCATGCTTTTAATTGGTGTGATGGTGAGTTTTGTTGCATCGTCGGCCATGATGTTTTTGATGTCGATTAGTACAAAAGATAATTTGCAGAGTATAATTTTCTGGGTGATGGGATCGCTTGACGAATCGAATATGTTGCTGATTCGGATTGCATTTTATTCATCGATTTCAGGATTGATTTTTACTTACTTTTTTGCACAAACATTAAATGCTTTACGTTTGGGCGAAGTAAAAGCCAAACATTTGGGAATCAACACCAAATTAGCAGTGCGGCTTTTGTTTTTTGTGGCTTCGATTCTGACCGGAATTTCAGTTTCGGTGGCCGGAGTTATCGGATTTGTGGGACTTGTAATTCCGCACCTGGTTCGATTGATTATTGGCAACGATTATCGGATTATTATCGGAAGTTCGTTTATTGGAGGTGCCATTTTTTTAATCCTTAGCGATACAGTTGCACGGACAATTATTTCTCCCAACGAATTGCCGATTGGCGTAATAACCGGTTTTGTTGGCGGCTTGGTTTTTATCGTGGTTTTAAGTCGCTCAAAATCGAATTTTAAATTGAATTGAAAAGAGAGTGAGTCGTGAGAAAAGAGTTTTAAAAATGAGTTATTGTAAATATTTGTTGAAATTGAGATTTGAAGTACCATGCCTCAATACTATTATCTTTTAATCTAAAAGCTATCGATGATTCCTTTTTTTGAAATAGAAGATTTTTCATGCGGATATCCGGGAAAGTTTGTGCTGGAAGACATCAGTTTTGAAATTCCTAAAGGAGATTTTGTGGGAATAATCGGTCCAAACGGTTCTGGAAAAACAACTCTTTTTAAAGGGATTTCGAACGAAATATCAACCATTTCCGGTCACTCAAAATTAGAAGGGAAACTCATTCAGAAAATGAGTTTAAAAGAGAAAGCACAAAACATTGCCATTGTTACTCAAAATATCGAAGTTGGAAGCATGACCGTTGAAGAATATGTATTGATGGGGCGAATTCCGTATCGCACGCAGTTCCAGTTTTTCGAAACCAAAAACGATGTTGAAATTGCCCAAAAATACATGGATCTCACAGGAGTTACTCCTTTAAAAAATAAATACATGAATGCGCTAAGCGGGGGAGAGCAACAGTTGGCAGGAATTGCCCGCGCACTCACACAAGAACCTGATTTGCTTTTGTTGGATGAACCCACTTCTCATCTTGACATTACACATCAAGTACAAATATTAAACCTGATTCGTAGGTTAAGCAACAAGTTGGGACTAACCGTTTTAATGATCATTCACGACCTAAATCTAGCCGGCGAATATTGCGATTCGTTGATTATGATGCAAAATGGACGTTTGCGAAAAAAAGGAACTCCCTCCGAAGTTTTAAACTATCAGGATATTGAAGCGGTTTACGACACAGTTGTAATTACCCGAACAAATCCGGTCTCAGGAAAACCCGTGGTATTTTTGGTTTCCGAGGAAATTTTGAAAAAAGAAAAATAGTTTTCAGTCGCAGTTTTCAGTTTGGAAATTTGAAGATGGGATTTCAAAAATCTTTCAACTTAACTACCTTCAGCCTTTATCTCTTCACGGGTGCGACGAATTTCATTTGCCGATGAACACAATTTGTAAAATTATTCTAAAATTGTTATTCAATTTAATTAACAATCTAATTTTTGTACAAGTAAACTAACTATATTTGTGTCGAAATTTTGGTAATGCTGTTCACATTCATGAATGGTTTTAAAAGGGAATCCGGTGAAAAACCGGAGCTGTACCCGCAGCTGTAAGTTCCAATTGCCTCGCGCAATTTGTGTTGTTGAACTTTAAGCCACTGTCCTGATTACTCGGAATGGGAAGGCATCAACAAACGGAATGAGCCAGAAGACCTGCCAGAAAATCGTATTTAATAATTAAGCTTCGGGATAAAAAGCTTGAGAAATAAACACGTATTTTTCACCGATTATCCAAAGCTCCTTAAAAATTGTTGTGATGAGGAGGTTTGTAGTATTTAGTCTTTTGTTTGGCTTTTTTGGTTTTTTTGCAGCGGCACAAAAATCGGCGACTCTTTTGGATACAATTCGCATCGATGAAATTGTTACCTACGGCGAATTACGTAAATATCAGTCGGGAGCAAAAATTGAAAGCATTTCGAGCGAACAGATTAATTTGGTTCAGGAAGGCGGCATCGAAAATGTACTTCAGCGCTTCACCCCAATTTATATAAAATCGGATGCCGGCGGTCTGTCAACCATACGTTTTCGTGGCACTTCGCCCAATCATACTTCTATAAATTTTGGCGGAATTAATGTGAATTCGCTAACGCTCGGGCATTCAAATCTATCTACTATTCCTTCTTTTTTATTCGACGAAATATCTCTGCAATACGGAAGTTCTTCGGCTGTGAACGGATCGGGAGCAATTGGTGGCGCGCTTTATCTGGGACTGGGAAATAATTGGACGAAGGGGCTGAAAATACAGGCTAAAACTACGATCGGTTCGTTTGGTGAGTATTTGGCGGGTGCAAAAGTTTTTGTTGGAAACGGGAAATGGGAATCTGTAACACGTTTATATTTTTATCAGAAGGGAAACGACTTTCCGTTTAAAAATCCGTACACCGGCGATGTCGAAAATCCAAGGGCTGTAAAAGATATTCAGCACGGTGCTGCTCTAAAAAATCAGGGGTTTTTGCAGGAAATCAATTATCGGTTTACACCCAATCAGTTTTTTAAATCCTCGTTTTGGATCGAAAACAGCTGGCGGCAGGTTCAACCCAATATGCAAACGAATTTCCATTTCAAAAACACACAAGAAATCGATAACGAAAACGTCCGAATCTGGACAGAATACACCAACAACGAAAAACAAATCAGGTACAAAGCCGGTGCAGGATATGTACACGATTATCAGATTTTCGATCATATTCAGGAACAAATCATTGCCACCGACCGTTTGATTGGCGAATTTCAAACGACCACCGATTTTGATTCGGGACTCGGACTAAAAACCGGTGCAAAATACAAATACATCAAGCCCAACGTTCATGCGTATTCCGATTCGGTAATCGACTTCGAACAGCATCTCGATCTTTTCTTTTCGTCGTTTTATAAAGTAAACCGGAATTTAAAGTTCTCACTAAACCTGCGACAAACGTTTGTTACCAATTTTGAAGCACCGTTTACACCTTCTTTTGGTGCAGAATATTTGCTCAGAACCGGCAATTTTTCGTTTGTGAAATTGACAACGGCGGTGGCTAAAAGTTTCCGGGTTCCAACATTTAACGATCGCTACTGGGGAACGCAGGGAAATCCAGATTTAAAACCGGAATCGGGAAATAACTATGAAATGGGATTTAAATTCAATTTAAATAAAGGAAAATTCAAAACCGATTTGGGCGTGAATGCTTTTTATATGGATGTTAAAAACTGGATTGAATGGCGGAATTTTGGAATCTGGCAAGCCAAAAATGTACAGGAAGTGGTGAGTAAAGGACTTGAATTTCAATCCAACACATCTTTTCTGCTTGGTGAAATGAAAGCAGATTTTACGCTCAATTATACAATTAATCCGGTGAAACCCGTTGAAACCATCGATGAAAATGGATTGCTAAACCGACAAATGAATTATGTGCCTAAACACATGGGAAATGTTTCGTTCAGATTGCACTATAAAAAGTGGAAGATTTTTACCGATGGACAATATACCGGCAAAAGATTTACCGACGATTTTGGACACAAATTATCGTCACATTTTATTGCCAATTGCGGAGTGGGGTACCAAATTAAGCTGAACAAAAATCAATTTGATCTAACATTAAGTTCCAACAATGTTTTTAACACCAATTATCAAAACGAAAGGTATTACGCGATGCCCGGAAGATATTATCGCTTTAGTATAAATTATAGAATTCAAACATTAAATAAGTAAAACTACGTAGATGAAAAAAATTATCACATTATTCTCAATGCTGTTTTTTGCAGCTTTTCTTTTTAACAGTTGTAACAAACCAGAAACACCCGATGATCCTTTTCCAAGCGATGAAATTGAAGGATGTTATGTCATTAATTTCGGGAATTTTGGTGCGGGCGGTGCAAGTATTTCGAAGTACGATTACAAAACCGATGAAATGACCAATTACTTTTATGATGCTCAAAATGGCGGAAACGAATTGTTGTCGAACATTCAATATGGGTATTCATACAACGACAGTGTTTATCTGATTGGAAATGCCGTTGATCAGTTGATTACGGTGAATCCATTTATGGAACAGACCTTAAATGGTGTTTCAGAAGATTTGGAGAACCCACGATTTTGTGTGGCCGACGGCGATTATTTGTACGTGTCGTGCTGGGGGGCAAATCCCGATTATACCGACATGCCCAATTCGTACATATCGAAATACAATGTAATTACCCGCAAGGTTGAAAAGAAAATTATGCTGCCGGGCGGCCCGGAAGGTTTGGCAATTGTAAATGGTAAATTGTATGCGGCTTTGAATTATGTGAATCAGATTGCAGTGATCAAGCTGAGCGACGAAAGTGTTTCTACGATTACAACGCCGGCGGTGAGTTCGTATTTTGTAAAAGATAAAGATGAAAATTTGTATTTTACAATGTTGAGTACTTATGCCGATTATTCGGAAAATACAGGTATTGGTTTTTTAAATACTTCCACCAATGAATTGGGCGAAGTTTATGCCTTGGAAAATGTAAGTTCAAGTTACGGATCAGTTTTTCAGGCGGATAATTCAGGGAGTAAAATTTATCTGATTACTTCAGCCTACGACGTGAACTGGAATTTAACAGGAGCAGTTGCAGTATTCGATGTAGCGAGCAAAACATTCTCTGAAACTCCTTTTGTGTCGGATGTTTCAGGAATTTCTGGTATGTCGGTAAACCCAATAAACGATGATGTTTATATTTTTGCAGCACAATCGACAACCGGAGTTGGAACCATGAAAATTTATTCAAACGACGGAAATTTCGAAAAAGAATATGAAGTGGGTGCCTTTCCAATTGGCGCTTTTTATCTCAACTGATTCAGTAAAAAAATTGTTTTAGAATCGTTAAAACCACGACAGGACTTTTCTTGTTGTGGTTTTTTTTTGGGCAAAAAAAAGGACGGGTCAACACCCATCCTTTTCACTAACTAAACCAATAAAACTAATCAAACCTAAACTTATGAGTTACAAATATAAGCTGCAATTGTTAAGTAGAAGTTATGCGAATGTTAAAAAATATGTTTTACAACATATGATTTATCTATCTCGATTCGATAAAATCTATTGCCTGTTTTTAATCAAAAGA
>JBNKOT010000536.1:0-1861 GCA_050294855.1 Draconibacterium sp.
AATTTTGTGACGCCATATTTTCGTTCGCTGTGAATAACAACTTTTTCGCCAATGTTTTTGTATCCGGCCCATTTTGCCAACACCGGAATATAACGGTGCATGTCGCCATAAACTTCGATACTTTTCACCACATTTTTGCGGTAGGCTTTTAATCCGCAATTCATGTCGTGCAATTTAATGCCTGTCATTCTGCGAACAGTCCAGTTGTATAATTTACTCGGAATATTTTTGGAAAGTACCGGATCGTGACGTTTTTTCTTCCAGCCCGAAACCAGATCAAATCCGTCTTGTTTAATCATCCGGTAAAGTTCGGGTATTTCATCCGGACTGTCTTGCAAGTCGGCATCCATGGTAATCACCACATCGCCCTGTACCACATCGAATCCGCAATACAAAGCAGCAGATTTTCCGTAATTGCGCCAGAATTTAATTCCTTTTATTTTTTCATTCTGTGTCTGTAATTCTTGAATAACAGGCCACGAATTATCTTTGCTTCCATCGTCAACCATTAAAATTTCGTACGAGAATTGGTTCTCGTCCATCACTTTTTTTATCCAGGCTGCCAATTCAGGAAGCGATTCTTCTTCATTAAAAAGAGGAACAACTACGGAAATATCTATTTTATTCAAATCGTAAACGTTTTATTCAGGAACTTCGTCGCTGGGTTTCTTTTTGATAAATATCGAAGAAATTAAACTAACAATTAAACCAACTATCACCGAATTTACTAATGCACCACCAGCTAGAATAACCGGAGTCTGGAATTTTTGCTGCATTTCAATACTCATTTGTATCTGATCTTCTGTCATTCCGCGTTCTATCATAGCTGCAGTGGTTTGTTCTTCCATAAAGAGCAAAAACTGCTGATAATAATCGGGGTCGATAACGGCATAAAGTAAATAGGTGTAAACCAACGAAATTACACCAACCGAAATCATGGCAATTACTGAAACGCCAACACCCTGACCGTAAGTTAAAAAGCCATCTTGTTGTTTTTTGTAATTCAGCTGAATGAGAATGATTCCGATAATTAGAATAGCAATAGAACCATAGCCGGCTGTCTTGTTAAATCCAAACCCCGTAACATAAAGTACTACACTGTAAAGTACAACAGCAATTGCCATGTAAACTCCCAGTGTTAAACCCGATTTCCAAATTGAAGTTTTTTGTTCCATAATAAGTTTGTTTTTTTTAGTAAAAGGTTCGACAAATATAGATTAATTTTTTGGTGATCTCAATTTAGGAAATTAATGTTGATTTCTCGAGGATTTAACATTGAAATTAAACTTTTTTTCACTTGATAATCTGCATTCTAAGATCGTTCTTTGAGCTAAAAGCAGAGAGAGTGAATATTTTTGTTTGGTGATAATTTAAAATTTTCTACTTTTGTCGCCGGGTAAGTCCTGTGCGACCAGCTCCTACTGAATCCCCCCAGGGTCGGAAGGCAGCAAGGGTAGGTGGTTGAGCGGTGCGACACAGGTAGCTTACCCACTTTTTTTTAAAGTAAAAAAAGTGGCAAAAAGATTGAAAAATTATTTTGGAGAATCAAAATTAATGCTTTACTTTGCGCCGCTGTTTGAGAAAAACAACGTTCTTAACAAGTTTGAAACTGAATAAAATTACGCCGAATTAGCTCAGTTGGCCAGAGCACGTGATTTGTAATCTCGGGGTCCCCAGTTCGAATCTGGGATTCGGCTCATACAAAATATTCAGGGGAGACACCGAAGCGGTCAAACGGGGCAGACTGTAAATCTGTTGGCTACGCCTTCGTAGGTTCGAATCCTGCTCTCCCCACCATTAAAAGGGTTAACATGTTGAAAAACAAGTTGATCCTTTTTTTATGTCCCGACACTTGCCCGCC
>JBNKOT010000537.1:0-1808 GCA_050294855.1 Draconibacterium sp.
GGCTGGCAAAAAGATTCGCTGGTAGTTTTTACCATTCCGATTACCGACACGCTTCAAAACCATAACCTGAGTTTAAACATCAGAAACGACATAAAATACAACTACAGTAACTTGTGGTTATTTATAAAAATTACTCAACCCGGAGAAACTGCTGTTACCGACACTTTTGAAGTGATGCTTGCCAACGGTGCCGGAAAGTGGCTAGGCGAAGGTTTTGGCGGAATTAAAACACGTCAGGTTCCGTATCGGAGTGGCGTTTATTTCCCGGTTTCGGGCGATTATAAAATTAGCATTCAACAAGGTATGCGCGACGAAAACTTAAAAGCGATAACTGATGTTGGAATCCGAATCGAAAAAGCGGAATGAAACGAACATGAATTTTCTTCATTCTAAATTCACAAACAAGAATGATTAAAATTTATGTGAGTTCCTGAATGTCTTCAAATTTTTTGAACATTCAGAAATCAAAAAATTTTAAACAGATGAAACGAGTAGACAAAAAATTGAAACCATTCGTCAAACCAAACTTGTTTCAGTTGCCGTGTTTAAGTTAATTATCATTCGAGAAACAGAAATAAACTTACTGACAAATTCAATTTAAAAAGGATAAGAAAGTGGGCAAAAATAAGTTGGCAAAATTCAAAGAGATGGAAACTTTTGAACATGTGGTTCAGGTTCCGTACAAACAAATTTTAAACAACGATTTTCAGCTAAAAGGAAATTGGGCTAAAGATTTTTTTAAAAACAACAACCCGATCATTCTGGAATTAGGCTGCGGAAAAGGTGAATATACGGTTGCTTTGGCCGAACGCAATCCGGGTATTAATTACATCGGAGTCGATATAAAAGGTGCGCGCTTATTTAACGGTGCAAAAGCAGCAAAAGACAAAGGATTAAAAAATGTGGGATTTCTACGTACGAATATCGAAATCATCGAACAGTTTTTTGGAGCCGAAGAAATTGCGGAAATCTGGCTGACTTTTCCCGATCCGCAAATGAAAAAAACGACAAAGCGACTCACTTCTACCATGTTTTTAAATCGCTATAAATGGTTTCTCAAAAAAGATGGAATCGTGCATTTAAAAACCGACAGCAATTTTCAGTACACCTACACGCACGCGCTCGTTAATATCAATAAGTTTGAAGTATTGGCTGAAACCGATAATTTGTACGAATCGGATATTTTAACAGAAACGCTGCAAATAAAAACATTCTATGAAAAACAGTGGTTGTCGCGTGGAATCACCATAAAATACATTGCTTTTAAAATTTCTGACAAAGTATATCTCGAGCCGGAAATCGATATCGAACCCGACGAATACCGAAGTTTTGGTAGAAGCGCAAGAGAAGGACTTTAAAAAGTAGTTAGTATTGAGAGAAAAAGTACAGAGTACAAAGCAAAGAGTGGTGAGAGAAGAACTTTAATTATTTGTCATTCCTTATCTCGCTACTCAAGTCGAATAATCTAACTACTCATAAAAACGGTTCTTTAAATATTGAGTAAGGCAAGAAGCAAGAAAGTCTTCCAAATCAATTTTGTTTTTCATTTTTATTACTTTGCACTAAGAACTACGCACTAAAAACTATTCTACAAAATGAGCGACTTTTTTCAACAGGTTTTCGAAGTAGTTAAGCTTATTCCCGCAGGACGTGTAACTTCTTACGGAGCGATTGCAAAATATCTGGGTACTGCCGGATCGGCAAGAATGGTGGGCTGGGCAATGAACGCTTCCCATTCCCACCCCGATTTTGTTCCGGCACACCGTGTCGTCAATCGCAATGGTTTACTCACCGGAAAACATCATTTC
>JBNKOT010000538.1:0-2360 GCA_050294855.1 Draconibacterium sp.
AATTCTGCACTCACTTTTTTTACTTTCGTGGCCTTTTTTCCACAATTGGTGGCCGGCCCTATCGAACGGGCAAAACGATTAATACTTCAATTTGAAAAAAAAACTGAATTTAATTACGACCAGGCAACGTCAGGATTAAGATTAATTCTTTACGGACTATTTAAAAAGATGGTCGTAGCAGACCAGTTGGCAACATTAGTTAATGCAGTTTATTCAAATCCTCATAATTTTGAAGGTTTTGAATTGATTCTGGCAACTTTATTTTTTGGATTTCAGATTTATTGCGATTTTTCTGGCTACTCCGACATTGCAATTGGAACTGCGCGTTTATTTGGAATCGAATTGATGATTAATTTCCGGACACCTTATTTTGCCGTTTCTATCAAAGATTTTTGGCATCGATGGCACATTTCGCTTTCTACCTGGTTTCGCGATTATATTTATATTCCTTTGGGCGGGAATCGGGGTAATTCAATAAAATGGACAACGAACATCCTTATCACATTTATCATTTCGGGACTTTGGCACGGTGCCAATGTTACTTTTTTAATTTGGGGTGCAATACACGGTATTTTTTACGTTTTGGAAAAATTTATTTCCCCGGTTTTAAAATTTCCAAAAAAACTAAAACCCATTCTCGGACTTGTTTTTACATTTATAGTTGTTAATGTAAGTTGGATTTTTTTTCGAGCTGAAAGCTGGGTTGAGGCAAAATTCATTTTCAAAAAAATATTTTTTCTAAGTTTAGAATCGAATAGTAACTTATTAGATTTGCTAAAAAGCAGCGAAGGATATACCGAAGCAGGAAGAATGTTATTTTATATTTTCCCTTTGTTTATTTTAGTTGAAATTCTCATAAAAAAAGAAACATTTGCCGAACTTTTCTCTTATTCAAAACGAATTTTCAGATGGAGTGTTTATTTCGTCCTAGTACTTGTAATTCTGTTTTTTGGCGTTTTAAACGCAGCTCCTGAATTTATCTATTTCCAATTTTAATGAAAAGGTTTGCCAAACATATCATACTGTTTTTATTGCCTTTTGTTTTGGCAGCGGGTATCCTTTTTTTAATTCCTGTTGAAAAAGAATTCAGTTATCATTATGTAAAAGGTGAATGTAATGATAAAGCAAGCTGGATTTATCACCGTATTTTTGAAAACACAAAAACGATTGACATTGCCTTTTCGGGCGCATCACAAACCGGATGTGCAGTAATGGACGAATTTATGACCGCAAAATTTCGCTTCTGTTCTGACAAAGAATTCAATATTGCTAACCTGGGATATTGCCGAAGAGGACGAGATGTTCAGTACGTCATGTTAAAGGATTTATTTGAACATAAAAATCCAAAGTATTTAATTATTGAAGTAGCCGAAGATGAACCCAAAAAAAGTCATCCTGTTTTTCCATATTTGGCAAACAGCAATGATTTATTTGCATCGTTAGTTGTTTTTAATCAACGCTATTTGGGTGGTATTTGGAAAGGATTAATTGTTCGGTTTGAATTCGTAAAGTACAAGCTTTTCAGCAGTACAATCGAAAGCTACACATTTTCCGATTTTAGTTACATTAACACCAAACAAGTCGTTAATGATGATATTATACAGCGAAATAAGCAAATTTGGGAACGGCGGCTTTCAAAAGACAAACCCGATGTTTTGAGAAAAATTGAGTTGAATTATTCAAAACACTATTTGCAAAAAATTGCAGCATTGGCGAATAAAAATAATTGCGAATTATTTTTCCTTTATCTGCCCGAGTCCGGATCGGAACTTCCTTCTCCTTTACTTCTTGATTATTATAAAAAAATTGCTCCGGTAATTCTTCTACCAGAATCGATAACAAACAATCCTAAATACTGGATGGATGCCACACATTTTAATAGTTTCGGGGCAAAAGAAGTTTCTGACTTCCTGGTTGATAAAATATGTTCAGGTCGATAAAATTCCTTCAAAAATAACATACAGCCTTTTATTAAAATACCTAGTGTTAGGTATTTTTTCGGGCAGTATTCTGGGGTAAATTTGTACAAAACCGAAATATTTTGAGATGAACCAGAATTTTGTTCTTAATAAAATAAAAATCTACTCCACACATTCTTATTGGTATCGGCTTAACAAAATTGCAGCCTTTAATGCTTTCTTACCCATGCGTACATTCAAAATCCCTACCCCCTGCACTTCTTTCTATTTATCAAACCCTTTCGATCTTTCCGATAATTTTCAGGTATTCAGATATTTTTCAAATCAAAATTCGAAGAGTTACAAAACTTGCTTTTCGATACCCAACGAAACGAGAAAAATCGAATTCCAATTATTGAATTGTTAAATGCCAACTTCTTAAAAACTGGTTCTAGCTGTTTT
>JBNKOT010000539.1:0-4117 GCA_050294855.1 Draconibacterium sp.
AGGTAGAACAGGAGTTGGCTTCGGTATTTGGAATTAGCGGAATTCCAGCTTTTCTTTATATTCCGCAAGATGGCAAACCGGTTATGACATCGGGCATTGCACGTTCAAAAGAAGAAACGAAACAGATGTTTAAAACAAACATCGACAAATATTTATTAACTTCAAATTAGTTATTAACTATTAATTTTAAAAGAATGGTAAAAATGAAAGAATTACAGCCTATTAACCAAAATGTTTTGCTGGAGATCAAAGAAGACAACACCCGGCAGACAACTGCTTCCGGTATCATTATTCCGGATTCTGCACAGGAGAAACAAGAAGTGGCAACAGTTGTCGCCATCAGCAACATCGAAAATGCAGAAATAGCACCTGGTGACGAGGTACTTTACAAACAGTACGCAGGAACTCAAATCGACTTTGGTGATAAAAAATATTTATTGTTGCCGTATGCCGAGATCTTGTCGAAAGTTGTAGTTACCGAATCGATTTAAAAGCTGAGTTCAGAATTTACTTATTCTGCCAAAAATAATTTTCAAATTCGACACCTAAAAGGCTGGAAGATTTATTTCTTTCGGCCTTTTTATTTTATGGGATTTTGTGATTAAATTCTTGTAAATTTCGTCCGATTCAAAAACTCAATGGTTTTATTAATTCCCTCGTACATCACCACATCGTACTCTACAAACTTTACTTTTTTGCGGTAATCTTTTAAAAAGTTTTCGAGGAAAGGCGACGATTTTATGGGTCGACGGAATTCCATGGCTTGTGCGGCGTTGTACAATTCAATCGCTAAAATCTTCTCAGTATTTAAAACTACTTTTAAGGCTTTTGTTGCGCCGTTGCCCCCCATACTAACGTGGTCTTCCTGTTCGTTCGACGAAGGAATTGAATCGACCGATGAAGGTGTACAATATTGTTTATTCTGACTCACAATTGATGCGGCTGCATATTGCGGAATCATAAAACCTGAGTTTAGTCCGGGATTGGCGACCAAAAACTCCGGCAAATTACGTTCTCCCGAAATCAATCGATACGTGCGACGTTCAGAAATACTTCCTAATTCGCTCACTGCCATGGCTAAAAAATCGAGCGACAATGCAAGTGGTTCGCCATGAAAGTTTCCGCCCGAAATAATTAAATCTTCATCCGGAAAAACTGTCGGGTTGTCGGTTACCGAATTAATCTCCGTTTCGATAACTCCGGCTACATAATTAACCGCATCTTTTACAGCACCGTGTACCTGCGGAATACAACGAAACGAATAAGGATCCTGAATGTGTTCCTTATTTTTTGTCTGCATTTCGCTGCCGGCCAAAACATTTCTGAAATTCTTGGCAGTGTCAGCCTGTCCTTTGTGCGGACGAATGCGTTGAATATTTTCCGAAAAAGGTTCTAATAAACCGTCGAAAGCATCGAGCGAAAGTGCACCAATAATATCGCCCTGATCGATGATCCGGAATGTTTTCAGCAAGGTATAAACACCGTGAGCGCTCATAAATTGTGTGCCATTTAAAAGAGCTAATCCTTCTTTGGCCTCGAGTTTTATTGGCTGCCATTCGAAACGTTCAAGCACAACTTTCGAATCAACTTTTTGACCTTCAAAATTTACTTCGCCCAAACCAAGCAAAGGAAGAAAAAGCATTGCCAAAGGCGCTAAATCTCCACTAGCTCCAAGCGATCCCTGTTCACAAACAACAGGTAAAACATCGTTATTAAAAAGATCGATAATCCGTTGCACCGTAATTAACTGAACTGCCGAATTTCCTTTTGAAAGGGCGTGTGCTTTTAATAAAAGCATCAGTTTTACCACATCAGCCGGAATTTCGGGACCGATGTTGCAGGCATGAGAAATCACAAGGTTTTCCTGCAATTTGCTTAAATCGCTTTTCGAAATTTCGATGTCGCACAACGAACCAAAACCGGTGTTAATTCCATAAAGTGGCTTTTCCGATTCGGCTAGTTTTTTATCGAGATACTTTTTACTTTTATGAATGAGTTGAATTGAAATTTCGGAAAGTTTGAGTTTTATATTGTTGTCAAGAATGTCCTGAATGACCTTAAAAGTGAGATGATTTGGTGTTATTTCGAAGATCTTATTTTTCATGATAAAAGAATTGTGAAAGTGAGAAATTGAGATAGTGTGAAATTGTAGTCCAGTCGTTTCATTCGACAGCTAATTGATGCAAAACCCATTACCTGTAGAACAAAAGATAATGAAACAAGTTCTGTATGTTACGGAGATTCATCCTTCGGCTTCGCTCAGGATGACTTCACAGTAAGGGTAGTCGAACTGTCATGGAAAACGAACGTCTCCACCGAGAGTTTTTAAAGGGCGATTTGGAACCGATAAAATCATCTTTCAATTTTGCGACAATATCGCACAAGCAAATTTGCTAAGACAGGATTTTTATCAGTTCTTCGGCATTTAATAATTGCTGTTCGCCGGTTTCCATGTTTTTTAAGGTGAATTTTTTGGCTTCCATTTCCGAGTCGCCAGCCAGAATTACAAAAGGAATTTGTTTACGATTGGCATAATTCATTTGCTTTTTCATTTTTGCACTTTCAGGAAATAGTTCAGCGTTAACATTCTTTTTTCGAAGTTCAGCCAAAACCGGCAAACAATACGCTTCTTCTTTTTCACCAAAATTTACGAACATGGCTTTTGTGGTTTCCAGCGAATCTGCCGGAAATGCATCTTGCTGCACCAAAACATCGTAAATGCGCTCGGCACCAAACGACACCCCAACACCCGAAACGTCGGGCATTCCAAAAATTCCGGTTAAATCGTCGTATCTTCCGCCACCACAAATGCTGCCAATTTCAATGTCTTTCGATTTTACTTCGAAAATGGCACCGGTGTAATAATTTAATCCGCGGGCTAAAGTCAAATCCAGTTCCACTTCAGTTTGTAATTCAAAGTTTTTAAGGTAGCCAAACAATGTCCGCATTTCATTAATTCCTTTTGCTCCAACTTCGGTCTGACCAATTACTTTTTCGATTTGTGTCAATTTTTCTTCGGTGCTTCCGCTTAAAAGCAAAATGGGCTGTAATTTTTCGACAGCATTTTCAGAAATTCCTTTGCCAGTCATTTCTTGATTTACCTTTTCTAAACCAATTTTATCGAGTTTGTCGATGGCAACGGTAATGTCGATTATCCGATCCAACTCTCCGATTGCTTCTGCAATTCCGGCCAGAATTTTCCGGTTATTAATTTTTACAATCGTATTGATGTTTAGTTTCTGAAAAACATCGTCGATAATTTGCACTAGTTCTACTTCGTTGAGCAAACTGTTGCTTCCGATCACATCCACATCGCACTGATAAAATTCGCGGTAACGGCCTTTTTGAGGACGATCGGCGCGCCAAACCGGTTGAATCTGATAACGTTTAAACGGAAAAGAAATATCGCTTCTGTTTTGTACAACGTATCGTGCAAAAGGTACAGTTAAATCGTAGCGCAATCCTTTTTCAGAAAGTTTTGTGGTGAGTTTATTCGAATTTTTTTCGTCGAGTATTTCTTGTGGAACTTTCGAAATAAAGTCACCCGAATTCAAAATTTTAAACAGCAGTTTATCACCTTCTTCGCCGTATTTCCCCATTAAAGTCGACAGGTTTTCCATGGCCGGTGTTTCGATGGGTTGAAATCCGTACAAACGAAAAACAGCTTTTATCGTGTCGAAAATATAGTTACGTTTCACCATTTCGAGTGGCGAAAAATCGCGGGTTCCTTTTGGTATCGATGGTTTTTGTGCCATTATCTAAAATTTTGTCAGGCTGCAAAAATATGAATTTATTATTAAAATGGCGAGATGAGCAGGGAGTATTGAAAAATGAAGATGCAAGCTTAAAGTAAGTTCAGGTCGACGAGTATTTTGTCCAGATAAATTTTGCAATCCGTTTTACCTTCTTTGGGTGCCCAGGTTGCAAAATTTTTATCGTCATCTGGCGAATATGGTCCGTCTTTTACTTCGTAAACCACCGTTCCGCTTTCGAGCGAAATTAATGTATGCCAAACCGATGGCGGAATTTCAACGCCAAAATTTTCTTGATTGTCCAGAATAATATGGTCGATAATTTTTCCCTCGTCATCAAAAAAAACAACCACCATTTTTCCTTT
>JBNKOT010000540.1:0-3223 GCA_050294855.1 Draconibacterium sp.
GTTGTTAATACAACACAAATCGGTTTGGCAATGATCAATTCAGCATTAATAGGTTACAACAAAAATGTCCTAAAACCAAAAGATATAATTGACTTATCGAAATAAAAAAAAGACATGAGCGAAAAAAGGGGACAACAGCAAACACGACCGATTTATCGGCAACATTGCAATACTGGCACTACGATGTCTTTTTCGAAGAATTAAAACCAATTCGAGTGAACTGATTTGTGGATTACAGGATATTGTTTATGTGAAATTTAAGATAAATGAGAAGGGGAAAATTGAAGAGGTTCAAGCGGCCCGAAAGGCAAACAGCAGTTTGCTTCGCGAAGGAATAAGAACGATTTCATCGATAAAAGGAAAATGGAGTCCGGCTGAAATTAATGGTATAAAAACAGCCGTTTGGTATTTTTCCCGCATAACTTTCAACTAACTATTTTCAATCAAAGAACATTAACATTTCTTCTTCAAAACAAAAGCGTTTTCGATGCTGCAACCTATTAATATTAACCGCAGAATAATAAATAAGAGCAGCTGTTCTTCGATAATTTTATTGTACTTTACCTAAAATTTTATGTCGTCTTAAAAACAATGAAAATCAGTTCGCGAATACAATTTCTCATTCAGAATGGAATAAAAGGATTTGTCTGGCTTTTGGTCATTATGGGCGCCTATTTTCTGCTGAAAGAAGTGGTTATGTCGCGTGCCCCCGACAATCTGGTTGAACAAATTTATGCCCGCCCACTCATTGTATACCTAATTTACTGCGCCTCCGAGTTTTTCTTCGGAATTATTCCTCCTGAGTTTTTTATGATCTGGGCCATCAACAAAGATACCATTGCACATTATTTTATAAACCTTGCTTTTTTTGCAGCCGTTTCGTATGCGATGGGATACATCAATTTCCTGATTGGCGGGCTGTTGTACAAACGTACAAGTTTTCGGCTTTTCAGAAAGAAGTTTTTAAAACAAACGCTGCCCTTGTTAAAAAAATACGGCCTCTTCCTGATTATTGTTGCTGCACTTACTCCGGTTCCGTGGTCGGCAGTTTGTTTGCTGGTTGGTTCGGCCGGCTATCCATCAAAAAGATTTTTAAAATATGCGCTTTTTCGTTTGCTCCGATTTGCGGTTTACGGCTATTTTATTTATCAAACTCACGTAATCTAAATTACTGAAAACATACTTTTATTTCTGTTGTTATTTAAGATAAGTTTGAGAACATTCAGAATCATGAAAACAACAATATTTTTATTGAGTTTATTAATTTATTCGAATTTAGCGATGAGCAAAGAATTGGAAAAAGCAACGCTGGGCGGCGGTTGTTTTTGGTGTACCGAAGCGGTTTATTTAGAGTTGAAAGGAGTTGTTGATGTGAAACCCGGATACAGCGGCGGGCATGTAAAAAATCCAACGTACAAAGAAGTTTGCAGCGAAACAACCGGACACGCCGAGGTCATACAAATTACTTTCGATCCGGAATTAATTAGTTTCTCGGAAATACTCGAAGTTTTTTTTATGACACACGACCCGACCACATTAAACCGACAAGGAAACGATGTGGGCACACAATATCGTTCAGTCATTTTTTACCATTCCGAAAAACAAAAAGAAATTGCCAAAAAAGTATTTCTATCGTTTCAGGAAGAGCAGGTCTACGACAAACCAATTGTAACCGAAGTTACTGCCTTCGATAAATTTTACGTGGCAGAAGATTATCACATTAACTATTTTGCAAGGAATAAAAATCAGGGATATTGCCAGTTTGTGGTAGCTCCGAAACTCAAGAAATTCAGAAAAATATTGAAAGAAAAATTGAAAGATTAATCAAAAAATCAGAAGTAGAATGAAAAAAATAATTTTTGTTGGTTTTTTAATGACTTTTGTTTTTACATCGTTTGCACAACGCGAATTTTCGTATACTGAAGGCGACACCACTTATACCATGAAACGCTATGTTTTTATGATACTAAACAGCGGAGAAACAAAAAGTAAAGATTCGACAGAAGCGGCAAAATTTCAGGAAATGCATCTGGCACATCTGAATAAACTGGCCGAAGACGGAAAACTTGTGGTAGCCGGGCCTTTCGAAGGTGGAGGCGAACATCGCGGATTACTTATCTTCGATGTTGAAACGGTTGAAGAAGCACGCGAATTGGAAGGACAAGATCCCTCGGTAAAATCGGGGCGACTAAAAATGGAAGCCTTTTTTTGGTGGGGCGCTAAAGGAACGGTGATTAAATAATTGGGAGCTATTTACAGTTTAACAATTTTACCCGATGCCATTTCGTTGTTGCCTATAAACAATTTATAAATAAACATTCCGCTTCGTAAACCTTCGGAATAAACTTCAATCGAATTTAAACCTTCTACTGCCGGAAATTTCGAATTCAGCACCATTTGTCCGTTCAGGTTAAAAAGCATAAAATTATAAACAAGGTGCGTTTCAGACAGAATCTGAATCGTAAATTTTTCGCGGAACGGACTTGGATAGACGGTCAGCATAAACTCTCTCGGAGGCGGTGGAGGCACTTCCTCACATTCGCCCGGAAAAATAAAATCGAGTTGCCTGATTCGTTCGGTAAGCCAATTTCTCATCCAGTAAATTTCACTTTGGTAGGTTTCGCCAACATAATAATTGGGCCAAACCCATTCACCTAAAACTGGCCATCGATCAAAATTTCGATCCACTGCTGTTCCCATTAAATTGATTAAACTATCGGTGAGGTCGAAAATTCTTTCGTTCGATAAATGATAGGCGCGTAAATCGTTCCAACGGCATTTCATCGAATTGGCAAAATACTGATCGTTCACCAATTTTTTCCACCAAAACGGAACTTGCCAGTTGTCGGTTCCCAAATCAGCATTTACCTGCAAACCTGCTGTTTCCCATGCATTTGCATAATTTGCATTTCCGTAGGCGAGGTTAAAATCCCAAATCGGACCCGCATTCAGTTTTTTATTTTTGTCTTTGTACAAATACGTGCTTAAACGATAACCGTCGACATTTTTCGAAAACTCATTTATAATGATATAATCGTAAAACGATTTGGGATCCATAAAATTTTCATACCCGGTTTCAATACTTCTATCTTCATTGTAAATGGCGGTTTCAAATTCGTTTACATAATCACGAATGTAATCTTTTTGTTGCGGTTGAATTTCGCTCGACTTCGGATAATCGTACTGATAAAAAGTTTTACTGTTATTGGTATTGTAATATTGT
>JBNKOT010000541.1:0-2705 GCA_050294855.1 Draconibacterium sp.
TTCTTCGCCAATTGCTGTTGCACCAAAAACACCAAACTCGTCGATCTTATGTTGCAAAGCCACTTCTTCGCCATTTTCGGCGTCGGGAGTTTCTGTGTCGATCTGTTGATTAATTTGTTCCTGTTGAATTCTTTGTTGCTGTATTGCAAGATCTGCTTCAACTCTGGCAATGGAATCCTGCTTCCTTTTTGCCGCAGCAATTTCTTCTTTTGAGGGCTGGTTTAATAACGAAAACACAACCAGGATGGCAAAAATAAGGCCTATCCCAATAATCGATTTTTTATCCATACTATTTTTCTTCTTCTACAAGCGAATTTTTAATAAAGTCTACAAACAAGGGATGGGGATTTAAAACGGTACTTCGGTATTCGGGATGAAATTGAACGCCAACAAACCATTTGTGTTTGGGAATTTCAACGATTTCAACCAAATCAGTATCCGGATTTATTCCTACCGGAACCATTCCTGCTTCAATATATTGTTCTTTATAACTATCGTTAAATTCGTATCGGTGACGATGTCTTTCGTGAAGCGTTAATTTATTATAAGCTCTAAAAACATTCGAATCTTTTTTGGTGATTCTACATTCGTAGGCGCCCAATCGCATGGTACCTCCAAAATCGGTAATTCCTTTTTGCTCTTCCATCAAATCGATTACCGGATGTGGTGTTTTCGGATTCATCTCTGAAGAATCAGCGCCTTCTAAATTCAGCACGTTTCTGGCAAATTCGATCACTGCCACCTGCATTCCCAAACAAATTCCTAAAAAAGGAATATTATTTTCGCGTGCAAATCTCGCTGCCCATATTTTGCCTTTCATTCCACGGTGACCAAAACCGGGAGCTACAATCATCCCATTTAATCCTGCTAATATTTCTTCCGCATTCTCCGATCTGATATCTTCGGAATGAATCCACTTAATATTGATCTTGCAGCGGTTTTCGGCTCCTGCATGAATCAACGATTCTGCGATCGATTTATATGCATCGTGCAATTCCACGTATTTCCCGACAATTCCAATGTTGATGGTTTGTGTCGGATTTTTTAATCGAGTTAAAAATCCATTCCACGCTGAAAGATCAATGTCTTCTTTTATCGGAAGCTTTAATTTCGACAAAACAGTTGTGTCTAATTTTTCCTCCAGCATTTTTAAAGGAACATCGTAAATTGTTGGCACATTTATCGATTCAATAACCGAATCTAATCCAACATTACAAAACAATGCCACCTTTTTTCTTACGGCCAAATCGAGTGGATGCTCGGTTCGTAAAACAAGAATATCGGGCTGTACTCCTTCTTCCAGTAGTTGTTTCACCGAGTGTTGTGTTGGTTTTGTTTTTAGTTCACCGGTTGCCGATAAGTACGGAACAAGCGTTAAATGTATAACCATTGCTCGCGATCCCAGTTCCCATTTTAACTGACGAACCGATTCAATGTATGGTAAAGATTCGATATCGCCAACCGTACCGCCAATCTCAGTAATAACAATGTCGTATTTTCCTTTAGAACCAAGAATTTTTATTCGACGTTTAATTTCGTCGGTAATGTGTGGAATGATTTGAACCGTTTTCCCAAGGTAATCTCCTTTTCTTTCCTGATTGATGACCGACTGATATATTCTACCGGTGGTAACATTGTTGGCTTGCGAGGTTGGTTCGTTTAAAAACCGTTCGTAATGACCAAGGTCCAGGTCTGTTTCAGCCCCGTCCTCGGTTACAAAACACTCGCCATGTTCGTAGGGATTTAATGTACCCGGATCAATATTCAAATAAGGATCGAGCTTTTGTATTGTAACACTGAAGCCACGAGACTGCAATAATTTTGCAAGCGACGAAGCCAAAATACCTTTCCCCAGCGATGAAGTAACTCCACCTGTAACAAATATGTATCTCGTTTCAATCAATTTTTCTAATTTTTGGTTCTAAAAAGCACAAAATTAATCAATAAAACGTATTTGAAAACTAAACCTGAGTAAAATCGGCAAATGGCAGAATAAATTAATAGTATAACCGAAAGTATCGGTCAATGTATTTAACAATAATTAAATGGTTTTCCTTGCGATATTTCAAAATCCATTACAACTACCCGTAAATATTGAAAAAAATATTTACTATAAAATATTGTAAAGTAATTAACCGAAATGCACTAGGCCTTGGTTACATATGTGTCGGCAGATAATTTCACGCTAGCACATTTGTAAACATCTCCCTAGTGCCCATCATGTCAGGTCTTTACATGATTCATTGCAGGCTTAAATATATAGTATTAATAATTTCAAGATTCGAACAATTAATACAGAATACGGATAGTTTACATTAATGAACAAAATACTACCAAGACGATGAATAAATATTCATTAGAGATGTATATGGATTTTTAGGTTAAATTATTCTTTATTTATTGTGATTTGATAAGAATATTCGGAGGACACTTTTTTGCTGGAATTTTTCTTTTGGGCTAATCATCTGATAATTAACTATATTATCAGAAGGCAATATAAATTCGATTCGAAATTTCTTTTTTGTTCTTACACGTACTCCTTTGTTTTTAACGCCTTAGAATTGAATATTTCTAATTAAGCGAATCGCTTCTTCATCACAATCGGCTCCTATTCCTTTTTTTTATTATAACGTTAACAACATCACCATTGTCGTTGATGGCTGCTTCTAGGTATACAATTCCTTCAATCTGAAGCTTTATAGCAT
>JBNKOT010000542.1:0-6605 GCA_050294855.1 Draconibacterium sp.
AAACATCCTCGATTGTAGGAAGCATTTTTGCACCTGCTAATATGTAATCGTCATCGAGGAATCCACTTCCGTTTCCGCCACCTGCCTGAACATAAACGTCGTGTCCGCGTTTTACTAATTCGGCAGCACCTGCTGGAGTTAATGCAATGCGGTTTTCGTTATTTTTAATTTCTTTTGGTACACCAATAATCATTACAGTTTGAATTTAATTTATTCTGTGCCAAAAATAACCACGAAGCAGTTATGAAAACATGATAAAAAATCATGCTTTTGGAATAAAGAAAGAAATTGAATCGTAACAAAATGAAGTGTTTAACAAATTGGAAGTTAATTTTTTAATAAGATATCAAATTGATAAAAAACAGTTGTTATTGTTTTTAATTTGATACTCGTATATTTGGCTTCTGATAAAATATATTATACAACATGCCAACAGTTTCAGATAGAGGAAAATTAATGCCCAATTCGCCCATTCGCAAATTGGGTCCTTTGGCCGACAAAGCAAAGGAGATGGGAAGGAAAGTGTATCATTTAAATATCGGGCAACCCGATTTACCCACTCCTCCTGAAGCGCTGGCGGCAATCAAAAATATAGATCGTACCATTTTGGAATATTCCCCGAGTGAAGGGATTCGATCGTTTCGCGAAAAACTGGCAATCTATTATCACAAATTCAATATCGATGTTACTGTCGACGATATAATTATTACCACCGGCGGAAGCGAAGCGGTAACTTTTGCTTTTATGAGTTGCCTTGATCCGGGAGACGAAATAATCGTGCCCGAGCCTGCTTACGCCAATTACGAGGCTTTTGCAATTGTTGCCGGGGCAAAAATCAAATCGATAGCAGCCGATATTGAAGAAGGTTTTGCACTGCCTCCGGTTGAGGAATTTGAAAAACTGATTACCCCCAAAACCAAGGGGATTATGATTTGTAATCCAAATAACCCGACCGGCTATTTATACACACAGCAGGAAATGAATGCCATTCGTGACCTGGTAAAAAAATACGATTTGTATCTTTTTTCTGATGAAGTGTATCGTGAATTTTGTTACACCGGGGCTCCGTATATTTCTGCTTTTCATTTGGAAGGAATCGAGCAGAATGTGGTTTTAATCGATTCGGTTTCGAAACGTTACAGTGAATGTGGACTAAGAATTGGCGCGCTGATCACCAAAAACGAAGAGGTAAAAAAGAATGTAATGAAATTTTGCCAGGCTCGTTTAAGTCCGCCGTTAATCGGTCAAATTGCCGCCGAAGCATCGTTGGATGCCGATCCGGAATACATGCTGAATAATTATAACGAATACGTCAATCGTCGTAAATTTTTAATCGATGGATTAAATCGTATCGACGGTGTTTATTCGCCAATTCCGATGGGCGCATTTTATACGGTTGCTCGACTTCCGGTCGATAATGCCGATACATTTTGTGCCTGGTTGCTTTCCGATTTTGAATACGAAAATCAAACGGTTTTTATGGCCCCGGCATCGGGGTTTTATACGGTTCCCGATAAAGGAATCGACGAAGTTCGGATTGCCTACGTACTGAAAAAAGAAGACTTGGCCGTGTGTTTAAAAATCTTGCAGGAAGCACTAAAAGTTTATCCGGGCAGCAAAGTGAGAGAAAAAGTTGTGGTTGACAAAGAATCAATCTAATTGAAAAATATAGAAATAAAAAATCTGTGTTGAACCTTCAACCCGGATTTTTTATTTCTATCGTATTTTCTTTACTAAGCACTTCAATCCAACTACGCCAAATTCTTAATTCTTTCCATTGCTTCGAGCACATTTTCGCGATCGGCAAAAGCAGAGAACCGGAAATAACCTTCGCCGGCAGGACCGAATCCCGATCCGGGAGTTCCAACTACATTGGCTTCGTTTAAAACTTTATCGAAGAATTCCCACGAAGTAGCGTTATTTTTTGTTTTTACCCACACGTAGGGCGCATTTACACCGCCATAAACTTTGTACCCGATTTGTGCCAAACTAGCTCTCATAATTTTTGCATTTTCGAGGTAATAGGCAATTACTGCTTCCACTTCTTTTTTCCCTTCTTCGGAATAAGTTGCAGCTGCAGCTTTTTGCACCGGATAAGAAACGCCGTTAAATTTTGTCGCTTGTCGGCGGTTCCACAACGCTTTTACTGAATGTGCTTTTCCGTTAGAATCGAATGCACGCAATTCTTCAGGAATAACAGTGATGGCACAACGAGTTCCTGTAAAACCGGCAGTTTTAGAAAAGCTACGAAATTCGATGGCCACTTTTTTTGCACCTTCAATTTCGAAAATAGAATGTGGAATTCCGTCTTCGGTAATGAAGGCTTCGTAAGCTGCATCGTATAAAATAATCGCATTATTCGTGGCTGCATAATCCACCCATCTTTTTAGTTCTTCTTTCGAAGCTACTGTTCCGGTTGGATTGTTCGGATAACACAAGAAAATTAAATCAGGCGTTTCTTTGGGCAAATCAGGGATAAAACCATTTGCTTCGGTACAAGGCATGTAAATTATTCCGTCGTAATAACCGTTGCTTTGGCAAACACCGGTTTTTCCACTCATTACGGTTGTGTCGGCATAAACCGGATAAACTGGGTCGCAGATTGCAATTTTATTGCTGTTGCCAAAAATTTCCTGGATGTTACCAGTGTCGCATTTCGATCCGTCGGAAACAAAAATCTCTGACGCCGAAATGTCAACTCCTTTGTTCTGATACGAATTTTTAGCAATTGCTTCACGTAAAAATGCATAACCTTGTTCAGGGCCATAACCCTTAAAAGTTTCGCCCTTTGCCATTTCGTCGACACCTTCGTGAAATGCTTTTACAACACTCGGGACCAAAGGTTGGGTAACATCGCCGATACCCATTTTTATTACTTTTTTATCGGGGTGAGCTGCTATAAATTCGCTTACTCTCCGGCCTATTTCCGGGAAAAGATAACCAGCCTGAAGTTTCAGGTAATTTTCATTAATCAATGCCATATTTTATTTTTTTTTATATTGTCATATATCGAAATGTAAAGATAAAAATAATTAATGTGTGTACTGATTTTGAAGCCAAAGCTTATTCTTATTTAGATTTTATTAATAAGGAACAGTATTTCAAGGTTTCCTTTTTTTTCATGAAAACTTTCTAATGTATTGGATTTTGAATTAAAGCAACTGTAATCTATAATTTGGCATCATTATAATATAACGAACCAGAATTATTGTAATTATGAGTTTTAAAACGTATTGTATTGTTATTGTATTTATTTGTGCAATTTCTTATTCGTGCAAAGATAATGAGATCCCCTTTCAATCATCAGGATTAATTACTGGACCCGATTTAGCATTGTGTGCATGTTGTGGAGGTTTTATAATTAATATTTCCGATTCCACATATCGATTTGATAATCTGCCAAGTACATCTACAATAAATTTGGCTACCGCAAATTTTCCAATCGCGGTAAATTTAGATTGGCAGAATGAAAGAAGATGTGGTGATTTTCAATATATAAAAGTTGACAGAATTGAAATAAGAAATAATTGATTGATTAAAAACTGTTGTTACTTTTGTTCGCATAATTCTTTGAACTTAAATATTATGCAAAACTTCTTTGTAAAATCTCACGGATTGGGAAACGACTATGTTGTTTTAAATCAGGACACTATCGACTTTAAACTAACAGAAAAAGCAATCGTAAAAATTTGTGACGTCCATTATGGAATCGGATCGGATGGAATTCTGTTAAAAGTACCAAGTTCGAGAGCCGATTTTGGTTTGCGCATTTTAAATCCAGATGGATCTGAAGCCGAAAAAAGTGGAAACGGTTTGCGCATTTTTGCCAAGTATTTGTACGATTATAAATATGTTGCCGATAAAATATTTACCATCGAAACGCCGGGTGGTTTGGTTCGGGCAGAAGTTACCAAAGAAAAGAACGGCAAAGCTTTCACCATAAAAGTCGACATGGGAAAAGCCATTTTCGAATCGGCTAAAATACCGGTTGATTGCACAAAGGAAGAGTGTATTAACGAAACTTTGCATTTGGAGTACAAAGATTACCAAGTGAATTGTGTATCGGTTGGAAATCCTCATTGTGTTGTTTTAAAAGAGGAATTAGACGAAAACGAAATAAAAACTTTTGGTTCGCAAATCGAAAATCATCCGATGTTTCAAAACCGGATAAACGTACAGTTTGCAAAAGTAGTTTCGCCCAACGAAGTGGAAGTAATTATTTGGGAGCGCGGTGCCGGATGGACTTTGGCATCGGGAAGTTCGTCGTGTGCAGTTGCTTCGGTGGTTGTAAAAATGGGATTAACAGAACCCAATCTCACCATAAAAATGCCGGGTGGCAATCTCGCCATCGAAATGGATGACGAGTGGAATTTAAAAATGACCGGCGAAGTGCGTGAAATTGCTTCAGGGGTTTTGAGCGACGAATTAATTAACGACATCAAATAAAAAATAATGAAAATCAATAATGTTCCACTCCTTTTCCTTTTAATTGCTTTTAGCTTTTCGATACCGGTAAAAGCGCAGTTTGTTTGGCCAAATGGAGCAAAAGCTGCGGTTGTTTTTACCTACGACGATGGACTGGACGGGCACCTCGATGTGGCGGTTCGGCAGTTAGACGAATTTGGATTTAAAGGAACTTTTTATTGTACTGGAAATTCGCCGAGTTTATACAATCGAATGGAAGACTGGCGGGCTATTGCGCAAAATGGTCACGAACTGGGCAATCATACTTTGTTTCATCCCTGCGACGGAAATCTTAACGATTGGGTAAAACCCGAGTACGATCTGAACAATTACAGTGTGGAACAAATGCTTGCCGAACTACAAACGGCCAATACTTTGTTAAAAGCCATCGATGGAAAAACGGAACGAACTTTTGCCTACACTTGTGCCAATTATATTGCAGGAGGCAAAGATTTTACCGACGAGATCCAGCATCTTTTTTTGGGAGCACGTGGTGGTTCTCAACTCCCGGAAACGATGAAAGCTTACGATATTTATAATACGCCAAGCACAATGGTCGACAGTCCGAGCACCGAAGAATTAATTGCAATTGTTGAAGCCGCGAAAAAGAACGGAACCATTGCTGTTTTTATGTTTCACAGTGTTGGTGGCGGTTATTTAAATGTTGGTGCCGACGAACATCGTGCGCTTTTGCAATACATTAAAAAGCATGAAAACGAATTTTATTCCGATACTTTTTTGGAGGTGATAAAGTATATTCGGCAAAATCAGTAAAAAGATCTGAAGATCGAAAAGCTTCTTATAGTGAGTGTGAAGCAACTATTTTTTAGTATCAGAAGCCGATGCGACCAATCCTGGCAATATTTCTGCAATGTAAAGGATTCAAATTCATTGGTCATAATTCATCAATCCTAAATCAAATCGCTTATATTTGCGCTGATTTTTAGCGAATTAAAATAATATCTCTGGATTTTTAGCGAAAAAGAAAGAGTAGAGAGATAAAAAACAGAATTTCCTTTGAAGGAAAGGAGCACCTAGAATTTTAAAATATGGCACACAAAGCAGGATTTGTAAACATTATCGGGAATCCGAATGTCGGAAAATCGACGATAATGAACGCATTAGTTGGTGAAAAACTTTCGATTATCACCAAAAAAATGCAAACCACCCGACACCGCATCAAAGGGATTGTAAGCGGAGAAGATTTCCAAATCGTTTATTCCGACACTCCGGGAATTTTAAAACCAAATTATAAGTTACAAGAGTCGATGATGAAATTTGTTGACTCGGCATTAATTGATGCAGACGTAATTTTGTTTGTAACCGATGTGGTTGAAACAGCCGATAAAAACCCGGATTACATTGAAAAGGTTCGGAAATCGAACATGCCGGTTATTGTTTTGATCAATAAAATTGATTTGTCGAATCAGGAAGAAGTCGTGAAATTGTTTGATTACTGGACCGAAGTATTTCCGGGAGCAAATGTTTATCCTATTTCGGCACAGGAAAAATTTAATATTGAACCCATTTTCGACCGGATTTTGGAATTGCTTCCCGAAGCTCCGGCATTTTTCCCAAAAGACGAATTGACCGATCGCAACGAACGTTTCTTTATGCAGGAAATTATTCGCGAGAAAATTTTGCTGAATTACCAGAAAGAAATTCCTTATTCGGTTGAAGTTGAAGTTGAAGAATTTAAAGAGGAAGAAAAAATTATCAAAATGCGTGCAGTTATCCATGTTTCGCGCGATAGTCAAAAAGGAATTATTATCGGGCACAAAGGAAAAATGATAAAACGTGTTGGTATTGAAGCCCGGAAAGATGCGGAGGAATTTTTCGACAAGAAAATCTTTATGGAATTGTATGTAAAAGTGGCCAAAGAATGGCGCTCGCAAGACAAGCAGTTGAAAAAATTCGGATACGACGCGATCTAGGAAAGTAGGTAGCACAGAATAGTTAGTAGTTAGAAAAGAAGAAAGAGATTCCATATTTGTTGTGGAAAATCAGATAAAAAGGAAAAAGATGAGCAGCAGAATAGTAGCGATAGTCGGACGGCCAAATGTTGGGAAATCGACATTGTTTAATCGTTTAATCGAACAGCGCAAAGCAATTGTTGACGAAACAGCAGGTGTTACCCGCGA
>JBNKOT010000543.1:0-12234 GCA_050294855.1 Draconibacterium sp.
TCCAGTAACTTGCATTCCGAACATCTTTTGCGAAAATACGAAACCCGATTTCTTCGTAGTTCGGCTCCATATTAATATAGGGTATTGGTTTTAGTTTACTCCACATTTCGGCCATCGGACCTTGGTTTATCCAGTCGACCACACCTTTTTCGTTGCTGTGCGACGACTGATAACCCATAATATCATACCAAGCTTCCTGGTCGTAAATATCTCCAACCCACGAACTTCCATGCGGATGTAAGGTAACCGGAGCATGATCGATGTCGTTAAAAACCCGGCGCCCGATTTCTTTCCATCTTTCTTCCATATCGTCGTAATATTTACCATCGCCTCCCAAAGTCCAAATCACATGATTTCCCTGGTAACGGGCAACAATATATTTTGCCAGTAAAACAGCCTCCTCCAAAGGCAAGGAATAACCGGGACTCAATTCGCGGCCTTCACCAAACGGAAGTGCCCACAAAACAACAGGAGAAACTACCAGTCCTTTTTTATTTGCTTCATCGATTTTACGATCGATTCGCTTAAAAAATTCGGGATGAATACGAATTTGTTCGGTGCCTTCAATTGCGGTTAATCCTTCCGCATTTTTTTCGCAACCCCGCCACTCGGTTGTAACCAATTGAATAAGTGAATAATTGTTTTTTATACGTTGATTGAGATAATATTCCCATTCCTCATCGGTCGATTTTAAAGCACCATTCCATGCCGTGCATGCCAGCCAGAAAAAAGGTGTTCCATCGGAGTACGACAAATAATAATTGCCCGGATTTTGAACAATTGCGCCTCGCTGGAAAATGAGGTTTGTATTTGTATTTTTGATGCATTCAAACTTCCCCTCCCGATTGTGGAGACCAATATTATTTTGATCGGAGCAGGTTGATTTCCAGTTCCACGTTCCGGTTTCGTCGGGTAAAAAACGAACTTTCCAATCCTTGTTTCCATCCCAAAATCCACGAACTACTTTTTTTCTTCCCGAAGGTGCGGTAAAATGTATTTTAAAATCCTGTACTTCGTATATGGGATTATCGTATGTTTTAGAACTTTCAAACTGAATTTCAATTTTATTCCAGATTTCCGTTTTTCGCGGTAATTGTTTTTCGACTTGCTCCGAATTAGAATTCTGTGCAAACAAGTTTTGAACGAAGAAAAAAAGCATAAAAACCAGCATAAGATTTTTCATTGAATTCAGATTAATCAGGTTAGAAATATCAAAAAGAACAATATAAGATTTAAATTGCATATCCACCTAAAAATCATTGAGCTAAAAAAACCCTGAATATCTGCAATATACAAAGCTCAAAATCAATATATTTTATGAAAATGTAATTTAAAAGTAACTTTTTAGCGCGATCATTATGTAAATTTGAATTGAGATAAAATGCAGGAATTAATGTCGGATTCCAACTTTCATCTTTATGTTCATCCCAATCAGGAATCTGTTGGCGGAAACAATTATTTCGACATTTGAAAACCGATGGTTACATTTGTTCTTCATCGCTTTTAAAATGCACAAAATGAAATTAACAGCAAACGTAATTGGAGCGACGGGTTTGATTGGAACACAACTCGTCCAACTCCTTTTAGAAAACGACAATTTTGAAAAAATCAGGATATTTGTCCGCCGCGATTCGGGTTTAAAACATGCAAAACTGGAGCAGCAAATTGTTGATTTCTCTGAAAACGAAATCTGGCATAAAAGCTTGAACGGCGATGTACTTTTCTCGGCTTTGGGAACAACCTTAAAACAAGCGGGAGGAAAAGAAAATCAGTTCAAAATCGATTACATCTTCAATTTAAATTTTGCAAAAGCGGCAAAAGAAAACGGCATCGAAAATTATATTTTGGTTTCGTCGGTAGGCGCCAATTCAAAATCGAAGGTTTTCTACACAAAAATGAAAGGAGAGCTCGATGAAGCTGTATCGAAAATAGGATTTAAGAACGTTGCAATTTTGCGCCCTTCGTCGTTAACCGGCGATCGGAAGGACAAACGAATGGCCGAAATTATTTCAATTCCTCTGGCCACATTTATTACAAAATTTATTTTCAAGAAATACCGCCCAATCGAAGACAAAATTGTTGCTCAGGCAATGATCAATGCTGCAATTCAACCCATTAAAACAAAAACAATCTGGGAAGCCAGCGAAGTATTCGAATTGGCAGAAAGACAATAAAAGCTGGTGAATATTACTATTTTTAAACCTTGAGCGAAAAAAGATACCATGAACCTAAAATTTAAAATTTTAAGTCTGCTTTTTTTTGCAGGAATATTTCTTCCCAATATTTCGGTAAATGCACAACGAATAATGGAACGGTTAAATCTTGGAACTATTGCTATTTCCACCGATTCCGGAGTTTTTATTAGCTGGCGTTTATTAGCCACCGATTCTGAAAACATTGCTTTTAACGTTTACAGAAACGGAAATAGAATAAACGAAAAACCTTTGCAAAATGCAACGAGCATTCTTGATTCAAAAGGGAAAGCTTCCGATATGTATGTGGTTGTTCCCGTTGAAAAAGGAAAAGAAAAAAAGAAATCGCTCAAAAAGATAAAAGTTCAATCCAACAATTATTTCGACATTCAATTGCAAACTCCCGAAGGTTATCGTCCAAATGATGCGACAGTTGGAGATTTAGACGGCGACGGCGAGTACGAAATGATTCTTCATCAAAGCGGACGCGGGCACGATAATTCGCATCGCGGACTTACCAGCGAACCTGTTTTTCAAGCCTATAAAATAGACGGGACTTTGCTTTGGGAAATCAAGCTCGGAAAAAACATTCGTGAAGGCGCCCATTATACGCAGTTTATGGTTTACGATTTCGACAGCGACGGGAAAGCTGAATTTGCCTGCAAAACTGCCGACGGCACAAAAGATGGAGCCGGAAAGATTATTGGCGATGCCGATGCCAATTATATAAATGCAGATGGGAAAATTTTAGACGGACCAGAATTCTTAACCATTTTTAATGGTGAAACCGGGAAGGCAATGGCAACCGTCGATTACATTCCTTCGCGTGATCCCATCGACGGTTGGGGCGGCGTTGGGGGAAACGGCGAAACCGACCGAGATGGGAACCGTGTCGATCGGTTTTTGGCAGGAGTTGCTTATTTAGATGGCGTTCACCCGAGTTTGATTATGTGTCGGGGTTATTATGGCCGATCGGTGATTGTAGCCTGGGATTGGAAAAATGGAGAATTAATATCTAAGTGGATTTTTGATTCTGCCAAACCCGGACTTGAAAAATTTTCGGGAATGGGAAATCACAGTTTGAGTGTAGCCGATGTTGATATGGATGGAAATGACGAAATTATTTATGGTGCGATGGCGGTTGACAACGATGGAACTGGAATGTATTCAACCGGATTACGCCACGGCGATGCCTTGCACGTGAGCGATCTAGACCCCAATCGGCAAGGACTTGAAGTTTGGGGAATCCACGAAAACGAAGTTCCGATAGAAGGTTATGAAAACGGTTTTGGCGCCGCGCTTTTTGATGCCAGAACCGGGGAAATAATCTGGGGAAAATTACCCGGAGAAGATGTGGGAAGAGGAGCTGCTGCCGATCTGGATTCAACTCATTTTGGCGCAGAGATGTGGTGTTCGGGCAGTCGTGTTTTATGGAATAACAAAGGTGAAAGTATTGGAGAATCTCCATCGTCGGCAAATTTTGTAATTTGGTGGGACGGCGATTTGCTCCGTGAATTACTCAACAGTAATAAAATTTCGAAATACAACGGCAAAGTACTTTTAAAAGCAAAAGGTTTTCGTTCGAATAACGGCTCGAAAGCAACACCAACTTTAAGCGCCGATCTTTTTGGCGACTGGCGCGAAGAATTAATTCTGGCTGCTCAGGACGGAAAATCCTTACGCATTTTTACTACTACTATTCCAACAAAATATCGTTTTGTAACGCTGATGCACGATCCGCAATACCGCCTGAGTATTGCCTGGCAAAACGTCGCCTACAACCAGCCACCACACCCCGGTTTTTATCTGGGCCATGGAATGAAATATCCGTTAGAAAGAAATAAAAACATTCAGTTTAAATAAATTTTTGAACCAATTATTCATTCACACGTTCTATTCAAAAATTCAAGATTATGTATACTGGACTATTACACACACACAATATGTTTCGCTGGCTGGTTTTAATCGTATTACTCGTTGCCATATTTATGGCTTTTTCAGGATGGATAGCGAAACGCGATTGGAAAAAAGGTGACCGGGTCACGAGTTTAATGCTGACCATTTTTATGGACATTCAGTTTTTGGTTGGAGTCATTTTATTTGCTTTTGCAAGCCCGATTACCAAAACAGCTTTTGCCGATTTTGGCGCCGCCATGAAAAACCCGGACTTACGTTTTTATGCAGTCGAGCACATTACCATGATGATTATTGCTCTGGTTTTGGTTCACATCGGTAAAATAAAAACAAAAAAAATAACAACACCCTGGAAAAAACATCGTGCTGCCACCATTTTTTATACCATCGCATTGTTGGTTATTTTAGCAGGCATTCCGTGGGACAGAGCAATGTTTTAGGCAAAAGGATTTTTGATAGTGAGTTTGTAGATTTTTTGTTGATCTTGTATGTCTTCTGAGAATAAAATAGCGCATTTTGTGTCGAGGGCCGAAGCTACAGTCAAAGAATCGTAAAACGAAAATTTCCAAAGCAAATTGATAGAGATGCTCCGAAGGAAAAATTTAACAGATTGTGAAAAGGATTTTGGTTAAACGAAGCGGTGCATCATTACTAGTTAAAGGTTTTTTAAATTTTCTGGTTGAAACATTTAAAAATTCCAAAACAAGCTGGAAACTGATACAGCCTTCCCAAAAATGTGCCTTTTTAATTTAATGATCTGCAACAGCTCTTTTGGACGATTTTTTATCGTAGAAAGCATAGATTAAAATGTTCGTGTCGAGAAAGAACATTTCTTTCATTTAATTCATCTCTTGAAAATTTTCTTCCTGAAGTGGCATAGTTTAATGATTCCATCACCATGTCTATTTCTTCAGAAACCCGCTCCTTTTGAACATATTGTTTTAACCATCTTCTGAATACTTAATTTAAAGTTGTTTTTTCTGAATTTGCTTTTTCACGAGCTTTCAGAATTAATTCTTCTTCAACACTAAAAGTTATATTTTAACATCGCGTGTACTGTTTTCGTGTAAGTTAAAATCATATCAACTTAAATATCAAGAAATTTAAATGCTATTCATGCAAAAAATAAAACATTTAAGGATGGCATTGCGAAAAGAGAAACCATCATTAAATTCCAAATACCATCCAGTTTTTATTCTTTTAAAAGCTTATCGGCGGCCAGTACCAAAAACATAAAATGTGTGGCGCCACCTCCCATAACATATTCGGTTTGCTGCCAAAAATAAGGCCACTCTTTTAGTTCCGGAAAATCGGGGCGGATAATACCTGTTCCTGAAACCACGCCACCCGGAATAAAAGAGCGATCGGCACGATTTACTCCGTAAGCTTCAACAACCGAACGCGAGCCAACACCCGATGCAAAAGACGAAGTATTTTCTCCGGGATGATTGCCCAGCACAAAATTAAGCGCATTTAAAAGCAAATCTTTTTCGAATATCTCCGGCAGATTTTTATGCAAAAAATACTGTTGCATTCCCAATCGCTGAATTCCCCAGCCATCGCCCCAAATAGCAATATTATATGGGACGCCAAAGGGATTTTCAGTTTTCCGCTTTTCGAGTTGAACATTTAATTCTTTAAAAGCGTCTAAAACTTCTGTTTTAAATTCTTTGTTTTTACACCGATCCATAATTCTCGCTATCGAAGCGCCAGTTCGCGATAAACTACCAATCACATTGTCTTTCATTTCAAAAATATCTTTCTGATATTTTGTGTCGTTGGTCGTGATCAGCAATTCGCAGGCAGCATTTATTTTCCCTAATGCAGCCCATCTTGAAACCTCGCTGTTTGTATCGTACAATTCGATGGCGGCAGATAAACATCTTTCAGACAAGTCGTTGTTATAAGCTTTTAAAACACGCGCGGCGGCCGCTAGTGCTTGTACCACTGACAATTCTCTGCCCGGATTTTCTTCTGTAAAAACCAAACGATCGTCAAGTTTACCAGATTCTGTTCCTGTTTTTTCATTTTCAGCTAAAGCCGGATTGTATTTTAAATCGTCGGTCATCGATGTGGCATCGCCTAACATTACATACTGACGCAAATCGCTACAAATAATTCCACGGTACAAACGGCCAAGATTTTCGTAACCACCCAAAATCGTTAAAACACCGTGTTCTACTTGTTGTAAAATATCGGCTTTACCATCGGGCAAATGAATTTCAACCAATTTATTTTGCTGATCGACAGTGGTTTGATCCCATTCAACACCAAATTCTTCGTAAGCCAGAGCCAGTGTCCAGACTGTTCCTGCCTGCGATTCAACACGTAAATCGTAATCGCCGGCATCGTGCCATCCACCAACATCGAGTCCCGGAACCTGTTCCAAAGGCTCGTAATTTGTTAAAGTCGAAGATCCCTGTTTGTATCCGTCGAAATGATTGGTGTCGACAGGTGCCATTAATGCATCATCTAAATGACAGGCATCGTGCCAAACGCGGTAACCTTCGTTAATTCGCATGTGACACATTTGAACAGGTAGAAAATACTCGAGCGTGGATTGCCACACATGACGTTCATAAATATCGTCACCAATTTTAAAAGGTTCGCTTGTAAAATTATCGTATTGAACCTGATAAATTCCGGGTTTTATAACGTCAGAAAAATCGAGCTGGTAATAATTGAAGCGTAAATATTTACCCCATTTTTTGGGAGTTTCCTTTTTTACGGTTTCAAAACCACCATTTTCAGAAAGTCGTAAAAGTGAAATTTGCTGAATATTGGTTTCTGTTTTATCCAATTCGAGCGTAGCAATTTTTGCCTGTTTAGAATGATAACCAACCTGACTAACATGAACCACAGGTTGTTGTTTAAACCCCTCCACTATTTTTGGTTCGACCAACCATTCGATTGCATTTTTTGTAGCACCGGCCGGCACTTCCGAGCGAACTACAAACCAACCATTGTTGTGATAAAAACGTCCGTCGAGTAATTGAAGTTCTGCTTTTTTGCTGGTTATAATCATGGTTTGTTCGGGCACATCGGGAGCAATCGTTAACTTCTTTCCACTTGCAATCGGGAAAGCCTGCCAATTTCCATCGGTATCTTTTTGCATGGGTCCGTTGGCTTGCAGCGGAAAAATCCCCGACTGACTGTCCATGTACCACGATTTTCCGAAAAGCATTGCCGGGAAAAGTTCGAGGTTAAAACCAACTTTCCCGATCCATTCTTCGGGCAGCGGCTCTTCCAAATCGACCACAATTCGAAAACTTTTTCCTTCGCCAAAAACCCGAACATTATAAGCAAAATTCAAATCGGGATAATAAATGGGATTAAATCCTTTTGCATTTTTACTTTCATCGGGGAAAGTGCATTTGATGCGAATTTCGTTGTCATCCGGAAAAACTTCGCGTTTCCCGGTTTTCGGAATCGGTTGCCACTGTCCGGGCGTTGGTTCCAAACGAATATCGCCATTCGTAGCAACGCGGGTTCCGTTCTGAATAATTCCAATTGCACCCTGATGACCTTCGGGATAAATATCGTAAAACACCATCACATTCAACCCGGGCATTTCGAAATACTCGTCGGAATTGATGGTTAATTGCTGAGCAAACATAAAAAAAGAAAAAGAAATTAATAAGGCGGAAAGGAAGATTTTTTTCATGATAAGTTGGTTTAGCTATACGCTTGTAAATATAATAATTTGAAGTTTATACTTTTAGTGTTAAGTTGTTTTATCGGATGAAAACCAAAATTATTGCTGTAAAATATGAAGACAGATTTTTAATTCCATCATTTTTATCCACATTTATTTTATTCAATTTCTGATGTATGTTTCTTTTTTAAATAGCATCATTTTTAAAAATAATAGACTGATTTTATAAAATTATTTAGTTGCTTTACTGCATCCTTTTTAAAAGGAAGTTACGAGCAAAATCGAATAACAATTAAACTTGATTTTTTGATAATCTCATAGAACAAATGATTTTGACAAACAAAATACAACGACTTCTTTTTCTAATTCTCCTGCTTTTCAAGGTTTTTAGTGGCTCGGCACAATCTCCTGAGAAACAACAAGCTACAAGGTTTTCAGATAACAAATCAACTTTTACACAAAGTGAGAAGTTGTTAGAGCAAGCGAGATTTTACAGTTCTTCGGATCGCGAAAAATCGGTGGAATTTTATATTCAGGCACTCGAATTTATAAACGGCAATTTTGAAAAAGCTGTGGTTTTAGATACCATCGGACTTTATAACTGGCAGCTTGGAAATTATGACGAAGCACTTTTTTATTTCAATAAAGCGATTTTGCTTTTCAACGATTTAAAAGACAGCACTTGGCTGGGCAAAGTAAATAACAACATTGCCGTTGTAAACTGGGGGTTGGGTAACAGCAACGAAGCCTTAAAATATTATCATATCGCGTTAAAAATAAGAAAAGCAAACAACGATCAGCGCGGAATTTCAACCATTCTGAACAACATCGGACAAATTTATAGCGACTGGGGGCTTTATTCAGAAGCCATGAAATATCATAACAAGGCATTAGAAATTGCGCTTGAAATAGATGATAAAGATGCTATTGCTTATTCGTACTCCAATGTTGGAAACTGTTACAAAGATTTAAACAATTTAGAAACCGCTTTGGAATATTATTACCGAGGTTACGAAATCCTTTTAGAAAAAGACGAAAACAATCGTTCGAATTCGCTTTTCTCGGCAAATATTGGAAATGTGTATAGCAAAATGAATAAGCTGGACTCGGCTTTGCTCTATTTTCAAAAGTCGCTGGAATATGCTCACCGAATTAACAACATGAACCGTATTGCGACGGCAGAATACAACATGGGAAGTATTTTTCTGAAAACCAACAAAATCAAATCGGCCGATTATTATATCAACCTCAGCTATCAACATTCTTTAGAAAAAAACTACAGTGCTTTGATAAAAGACAATTTATTTGCACTGTCAGAAATCGAAGAAAAAAGAGGAAATCAGGCAAAAGCACTTCAACTTTTTAAAGCTGCATCGGAACTAAAAGACAGTTTATTCAACAAAGAAAAGATTTTAAAACTCACCGATTTACAAATAAAATTTAACCTCGAACAGGAACAAAACGAAAATCTTCTGCTTCGTAAAAACAACGAAATTCAGCAAGTTATTATTCAGAAACACAAATCGACAAATCTGATTTTAATTATTGGTTCTTTGCTTATATTTATCGTTTTGGGTTTTATGATACGAAGTATAATTTCGTTAAAAAAACTTAGTTTGAAATTGGAGAATTCGGAAAAAAAATTACTGGCTGCCAATGCCGACAAAGACAAATTTTTTACCATTATTGCACACGATTTAAAAAGTCCGTTTAACGGTTTTTTAGGAATCACCGAAATTCTTGCCACCCAGTTTAACGAACTCTCTGGCGAGCGAGTTCAGACATTAATTAATGCATTAAAAGATTCTGCATTAAAAATGTATGCACTGCTCGAAGGGCTGCTGCAATGGGCGCAAATTCAATCCGGAAAAATGAATTACAATTTTGAACCATTAAATTTGTTCGAAAAAGTAAACAAAGTTACCGCTTTACTCGCAACCAATTCACTCGACAAAAAAATTGATATTTCTAACCGGGTTGATAAAAATGCAATTGTTTTTGCCGACCAGAAATCGGTTGAAACCGTGCTTCGGAATCTTATTTCGAACGCCATAAAGTTCACCAATCCAGGCGGTTTTGTTTCTATTGAATCGGAAGTTAAGGCCGAAGAAATTGTTGTTTCGATAAGCGACAATGGTGTTGGAATGAGCGAGAAAGCCAAAAACAATCTTTTTAGAATCGCTGTCAATCCCAGCACATCGGGAACCAACAATGAATCGGGCACCGGTTTGGGACTGATTCTTTGCAAAGAACTGATTGAAAATAACAAAGGGGAAATAAAAGTAGAAAGTGAGCCCGGAAAAGGCAGTACATTTATTTTTACACTTCCTTTAAAAAGATTATAAGGAACAAAAAAAACCGTCCTGCAACAGAACGGTTTTTTATTTAAATGTATTTGATTTTATTTTTTTCCCGCCGAATAAATATCGTCGATCAGATCCTGGTATTTAACCGCAACCATATTTCTGCGCAATTTTAAAGTTGGCGACAATTCTCCCGAAGCCGGCGACCATTCTTCACCAACCAAACGAATTCTGCTGATTTGTTCGTGCGACCCCAGAGTTTTATTGATGATCGCTACTTCTTTTTGAAGTTTGTCGAGCACCTCCGGTTTTTTTATCAGTTCCTCGTTGTTTTCGAAATGAATTTTATGCTCGGCTGCCCAATCGTGCAACAAAGCAAAACTCGGTGAAATTAAAGCACTGGCAAATTTTTCGTTGGCACCAATTACCATTACTTGTTCGATTAAATTCGAGCCTTTCAATTTATTTTCAATCATTTGCGGAGCAATGTATTTTCCACCCGAAAGTTTAAAAATTTCTTTTTTACGATCGGTGATTTTGAGGTAAATTTCATCTTCAAAAACACCAATATCGCCCGAATGAAACCAGCCGTTTTCGTCGATTACTTCGGCAGTTAATTCGGGCGCTTTGTAATATCCTTTCATTACTCCCGGACCTTTGCAGAGGATTTCTCCATCTTCAGCAATTTTAACTTCAAAACCATCGATAATCGTACCAACCGTACCAATTTTCATTTCGTTTTTTGAGGGACTATTTACCGATATTACAGGCGAAGTTTCGGTTAATCCGTAACCTTCGATATTCAACATCTTTGCCATGCCAAGAACGCGTGCAATTTTTGGTTGCAAAGCCGCGCCACCCGATACAATATAAACGATGTTTCCACCCAAGGCTTCGCGCCATTTCGAGTAAATCAGTTTATCGGCAATTTTTATTTTTAACGATAAAATCGGATTGTATGTTTTGTTGTATTCAAAATGACTTGTCAGGCGAAGCGCCCAGAAATACAAAGCTTTTTTAAGTCCAGAAAGTTCTTTTCCTTTCGAAACAAATCCGTCGTAAACTTTTTCGAGCAAACGTGGAACCGAGTTGAACATGTGAGGTTTAATTTCTTTGATTGCCGAAACAATTTGGCTCAAATTACCCACATAATAAACGCCCATTCCTTTGTACTGAAAATGGTAATTTACACTGCGCTCGTATACATGACAAAGCGGTAAGAAACTAATTACATGATGATCTTTTCCAAGTTCGTGCATGGTAGAATGAGCAACAAAATTAGAAACCAGATTATCCTGTGTTAGCATCACTCCTTTTGGAACTCCGGTAGTACCCGAAGTATATATTAATGTGGCAAGATCTTCTGGCTTCACCGAATCTTTGCTTTTTTGCAACTCAACTTCGAATTTTTCACGATTTGCCTCGCCCAGTTCAAGAATCTCATTGTAATTTTTTGCTCCTTCAACATCTTCGAAAGTATAAACAAGATCGAGACCTTCGAGTAGGTTGGCAAGCGGCAACAACTTTTCGTATAATTTTGCATCGCCCACAATTAGCATTTTTACCTCTGCATGTTTTAGTATGTAGCGATATTCTTCTTCACCAATGGTAGGATAAATCGGTACGTGTACGATTCCGGTCATCGACATGGCCATGTCGGCAAAATTCCATTCCGGGCAATTGGTATTAACCGTTGCAATTTTATCGCCTCTTTTAAAACCTAAAGCCAGTAATCCTAATGCAAACTGATGCGATTTTTTATTGTATTCTTCGGTTGAAAAGGTATACCATTTTCCATCTTTTTTCCCACCCAATGCATCTTTACGTGGAAATTCATTCGAATAACGTTCTAAAATATCGAACGTGCGAGTAACTTTTGTTCCCATATATTTATCTTACATTTTAGTCAAACGTTCAAATATAACAGTTTAGAACTACGAGAATAGAAATGTGCTTTCGAGTTGAATCAAATTGAATTTATTTGAATTCATTCCAAACAAATACAACTCACTAACAATCTGAACATTAGCTATCGCCAGTTCGACTTTCCAATCGCCATATTCCAAAATTCCATAATTATGATAAACAATCAACTGCTATATATGCAAGGATTTTTGCAATAATCGTTGCAATAATTGTTGCAATAATTGTTGCAAAATTAGAAAAGTGA